>CAMASZ010000128.1 GCA_945861125.1 Rickettsia typhi
AGAAAAGTAAGTAAGGAGAATAAAACATATACAAATACAAAGCCAACCAAAGAATTGATATTATTGATTAATACCGTACTCTTCTTTTAACTTGTTGGTAATAGACTCAGGAGGCTCATCTCCATATGCTGAATATAGTATTCTACCATATTCTTCTAGGTGAATAATTTCATCATTCATGGCCTTAAGAAATAGTTGTACTTTTAATCTTTCAACCAAAACATAATACCAAGCGTTTCTTCCTGCATCAATTCCTTTAACCAGATAAATAAGTTGTGCTTCAGCTTTCTTAGTGCTATTATTTAGAGCATTGGCTGACATTTTATCTTTATTTGACAAAGAGTCGACAAAGGATTTTTTTTGCTCTGGAACGTGAACATTGTTTTCTGATCTACTTTCCAAAATTTTTTGGGCAGAGTTTCCGCTTTTATATTTTTGTGAAAATTCAAAATTTTTATTTTATGGCATAGTTTGGTTTATGAAATTTTATTATTTTTAATATCTTTAATCCACCATTCATTTATTGGTTTTTTTGGTCCACAAGGACTTTCTTGCTCAATTGAAACACATGGACTTTTTATGTCAACCATTTTTTTTGTACATGAACTTAAAATTGCCGACAGTAACATTAAAGTTGCAATTGATCTTTTCATTTTTGTTTAGTTAAGTGTTGTTATAAGATAACTATTTTTTAAAAAAAAATAATTATTTAATCAAGTAAAAATTGCAATATAGACTCAAGATATTTCAAACTTGTAAAAAATCTTAATTTTTAGCCTAAAATTCTTAAGGCACTATCACAAATCAAATTCCTAGATATTGCATTTACGAGTAAAAATGGTATTATATTTTTATCTAATTTGACTACTAATTTTTTAACTAATTAGTATGATGTTTTAACGGCTTTCCATTATGACACTGTCGCAAATCAAGTTTTTTTAAGAAATTTTCATAATTCTAAAATTTTTAAAACGTACGTACATCTAGGTACACTTACCTTTCAAAAATTTTAGAATTATGAAAATTTCTTAAAAAAACTTGATTTGCGACAGTGTCGTTATTAGCTTAGGCTAATAATTTTAAGTTTAATAGCAAATAATTAAATTATACTTAATGAAATCTTCGAAATACTTGTTTAATAATACTCTTATAATAGGGCTAGGATTGATTGGAGGATCAATAGCAAAATCAATTAGAAATCATAATGTATCAAAAAAAATTTTTGCTTGCGATAATAATTTTGAGATTATTGAAAAATCAAAATCTGAAAAAATAATTGATGATTTTATTTTTTTAGATGATGAGTTAAATTTTATTGATTTAATAGTAATTGCTACGCCAATCTCTTATTATAATGAAATTCTTAAAAAGATTAAAAATAAAGTCTCTTTAAAATCAATTATAATTGATGTTGGCTCAATAAAAGATTTTAAAATCAAAAATTTACCTTCTAATTTTTTGCCATGCCATCCGATTGCTGGATCAGATAAAAATGGCTATAAAAATTCTTGTTCAGATTTATTTAAAAACAAAGATTTTATTATTTGTAAAGAAAATTTTAATGATCAATTTGATAATCTTAGTAAAATAATAAAGATGATTGAAATAATTGGATCTAAACCGGTTTTTCTTGATGCTAAGAATCATGATTTAATATTTGGTTTAGTCTCACATTTGCCACAATTCTTATCTTTCTTAACCAAAGACTTTTTAAATACAGAAATTGATGATAATTTTCTAAAAAAATGCTTCAGATTGGACAACTCACATCCAGATATTTGGGTCGATATTTTTGAAAAAAATAAAAATAATTTAGAAAAATTTTATCAAGAATTTTTTATAAATTTACAAAAAATAATTTTCGATTTAGAGAATAAAAATTGGCCAGAAGTAAAAAATAATATTCTAAAAAATACAATTGTTTCTGACATCTCGAAAAACATTAACCCAGATAATATGAATGTAAAAATTTTTACTCAAAACTTTACTCCTATATTTTTTAGATTTTTAATATGTATTTCTTATTTAAACATCAAAGATTTACAAAAATATCTTAAATATTCTGGATCAGGATTTACAGACTTTTCTTCTATTTCATACATAATAAAATATGAATCAAAAATTTTAGATGTTTTAATTAAGAAAAATATCAATAAAATCAAGGATCTATTTATTTCAATTTCTAAATAAAGTATGCAAGAAAATTTTAATGAAATAAGACCTTATAGATATATCAAAAGAAGAAAAACAAAAAAGATTTTTGTTGGAAATGTTGCTATAGGAGGTGACGCACCAATTGCAGTCCAATCAATGACTAATACTCCTACAACCGATATCCAAGCCACTATTCGCCAAGTGAATGAATGCTTTGAAGCCGGAGCGGATTTAATGAGGATTTCCATACCAGATCAAGAATCTTCTGAGGCTTTAAAAAAAATTATTCCTCACTGTCCAGTACCCATAATAGCAGATATTCATTTTCATTTTCGCCGAGCCATTGAAGCTGCAGAAGCTGGAGCAAAATGCCTAAGAATCAACCCAGGAAACATTGGATCTAATGAAAAAGTTCGAGAAGTTATAAAAGCAGCTAAGAATAATAATTGTTCAATTAGAATTGGGGTAAATGCTGGCTCCCTTGAAAATGATTTACTATTAAAATATAAAACACCAACTCCAGAAGCAATGGTAGAATCAGCATTAAAACATATTAAAATTTTAGAAGATAATGATTTTTTCAACTTCAAAATAAGCGTTAAAGCTTCCGATATATTTCTTGCAGTAGCTAGTTACAAAGAGTTAGCGAAAATTTGTGACTATCCTCTTCATATAGGAATCACTGAAGCTGGAACCATGATTGCTGGAACCATAAAATCATCAATAGGATTAGGTTCTTTATTATGGGAAGGGATAGGCGATACTATAAGGGTTTCACTATCGGCAAACCCCAAAGAAGAAATTAAGGTTGCTTATCAAATACTAAAATCACTAGGGATTAGACATAGGGGGGTAAATATAATTTCCTGTCCATCCTGCGCCAGACAAGGATTTGATGTAATTAAAACGGTTGAAGAAATTGAAAAAAGAGTTGAGCACATTAAAGAGCCAATTACGGTTTCAATTTTGGGTTGCGTTGTTAATGGCCTTGGAGAGGCTGCCCACACTCAAATTGGCATTACTGGAGCTGGTAATAATAGACATAGCGTCTATATCGATGGTAAACCAAATCATAAAATTAATAGCGAAACCATGGTTAATCATGTTGTTGGTCTTATTGAGGAAATGGCAAAAAACAAAACCAAATCTAATCATTAAACTAATTAAAAAATGAATTCGAAAAAAAATTTTTTTAACAAAGAAGTTATTAAGAATAATTTTTCAGCTCAAGCAAGAGAATATAATAGCAATGCAATAATTCAGGCTAAAGTTGCCAAAAATTTAGTTTCCTTTTTGAAAAAATATGATAGTGATAATAAACATAAAGTATTAGATTTGGGATCGGGCACTGGTTTTCTTTCAAAAAATCTATTAAAAGTAAAATATCGAAATATTTTTGAATTAGATTTATCAATAGAGATGTTAAAAAACTGGAAGAATAAACCTAAACATATAAATTCAATTCAAGGTGATATTGAAAACATGCCAATTAAAAATTTAAGTTTCGATATAATAGTTTCATCTTTTGCACTTCATTGGGTCAACAATTTAAAAAAGGTTTTTTCTGATTGCTTTGGATTATTAAAAGATAATGGAATCATGGCTATTGCAATACCAACCAAAGATAGTATTAATGAATTAAAAAAATTAGGTATTTTTTATTTAAATGAGATGCCAAGCTGTGAAATTATATATTCTTCTGCTAAAAGCGCTGGTTTCAAAATTGTTCTTTCCGAAGAAAAGAAATTGCAACAAAAATTTGCTAATATATTTTTAGCTTTGAAATTTTTTAAAAAAATTGGCGCCAATTATAATAAAAACAAAAACTTTAAACCAAACAACAGTAGAATTTATCAAAATAGTATTTATAGCTTAAAAAAAAATAGTTACCAAAATAATTCCTTTATTTTAACCTGGAAAGTAAAATATCTTATTTTAAAAAAATGATTGGAAAAGTATTTAAAAAAAAAGAA
>CAMASZ010000129.1 GCA_945861125.1 Rickettsia typhi
GGTAGTGGAATTTCTATTGTGATCAATAAATTAATAGAAAGAGGATTAGATATAAACAAAACTACTAGATCTGGAGATACTGCTCTTCACATTGCGGTTCAATGTAAAAATATTGAAGCAATTAAAGCTTTATTAGAAAAAGGAGCTGATTATAATATTAAAAATGTTAATAATATAACGCCGTTACAACTTGCTATGAAATCTGATAATAAAGAAATCAATGAAAGAATCAAAAATGTTTTTCAAGAAATGATACCATCATTAAAATTTTCTGCTCGAGAAAATTATAAGCTCCTCCTTCAAGCCTCCCCCCAACAAAAGAAGAAATAGATAATAATTTTATTTAAAACAGCATTTTAACAATTTGGTACTTACTTTAAAATATCCTTCCTTTCTTTTGAGATGCTAAAAATAGGACATAATACATACCATAATCACCAATAAAGCCACTCCTTTATTTTAATATGAAGTAATGTTGAATATTCCTCTTTTATATTAATAAAAAGATACACCAAAAGCTATAATACCAAATCCCATCTTTAAATATTCAATAGGATATTCAAATTCTAACTTCATATTTTTGGTAAAAAAATCTTCAAAAAGCCTCAGCTGTATAGATATACAGCTTCATTTTTTAAAGATTTTTATCTCAAAAATCGTGTCGTTGCTTTGGAGCACGACTGGCAAAAATATTTTGTTATAATTTGATTTAAAGATGGGATTTGGTATAAGCTTTAATGTTTTTTTATGATTTTAAAGTTGCTTCTTTATATCATTAGTTTGACAATTAATATAATTAAAGCTATAATCTTAGCCAAGATTACTTTAAGAATTAATAATTAGATTTAATTTCACAAAATTTTGCTATAATAACAAAATTTTTAGATAAAATCTTATAAATGAAACAATAATTAGTTCGTAAAAAACAATTTAAACTAATATAATTCTAAATATGGCTGGTAAACCTAAGGCATCAAAATCTAAGCGTAACTCTATTTTATTTAAAATGGTTAGTTCTGCAGGAACTGGTTTTTATTATTTGGCTCGTCGTAACCCAAAACAAAAACAAGAAAAAATGGTTTTTACAAAATATGATCCAGTGGTCAGGAAGCATGTCGAGTTTAAAGAGCAAAAACTTTCTAGCTAATTTTCAAAAATGCTTACCTCTCTTTCATCGCAAATCATTAATGTTGTAGAAAAAGCTGCTATTGCTTGTTATGATTGGATTGGTAAAGGAGACAATAAATCGGCCGATCATGCTGCAGTTGTTTCGATGCGTCACAATCTCAATCTCATGAATATTTCTGGTGTTATTTCTATTGGCGAAGGAGAAAGAGACGAAGCTCCCATGCTATATATTGGTGAAAAAGTTGGTAAAGGAGGAAATGAGTTTGATATAGCACTAGACCCTCTTGAAGGAACAACAATCTGCGCTAACGCCGGAGAATCATCTTTAGTTGTTATTGCTTTTGCCAATAAAGGTGGTTTTTTGCATGCCCCAGATGTATATATGGAAAAAATTGCTATTGGTGGAGGTCTTCCAAAAGATTTAATTGATCTTGATAATACTCCTAAAAAGAATCTACAAAATCTTGCTAAAGCTAAGAAAGTCGATATAGCTGATTTGACCGTCATGATACTTGATAGAACGCGTCATGAAGAGTTAATTTCTAAAGTGCGTGAATCAGGAGCAAGAGTTCGTCTCATTGGTGATGGTGATGTTGCTGGTGTTATTGCTTGTACTAGTGGACACACTAAAATTGACGCTTATATGGGAACTGGAGGAGCTCCTGAAGGAGTACTGGCTGCATCAGCTTTAAGAGTAATTGGTGGACAAATGATGGGAAGATTAATTTTTGGAAATGATACTAAACAAATTGAAAGAGCAAAAAAAATGGGCATTAAAGATTTGTCAAAAAAATATACTGAAAAAGATATGGCTAAAGGAGAAGTGATTTTTGCTTGTGCTGGCGTTACAGACGGTTATATGTTAAAAGGTGTTAAGAAATGTAAAGAAACAAAAAAAACATATGTAAATTCTCTTCTTCTTGATTCTTCAGCAAAAAAAGTAACACAAACAACTTCAGAATATTATTTTTAATTACAGATTTTATCAAAATGATTTCTATATTTGATCCAATCTCTTTTTGCCTTTAAAGCCCGCTGATATTCCAGTACGAGAAACAGTAGCAAGTCCGTAGTTATTTAATATTTCTAAAACACTATCAATATTTGTGGAAGTGCCAATTATTTCAAATACAGTTGAATCTTCTTCACGATCAATTATTTGACAACGAAAATCTTTAATAGCTTCGCAGGCATTATCTAATTGCTCTTTGGAGCATATTATCTGAGCCAAGGCAAGCTCTCGCTCGATATAATCAATATTTTTACTTAATTCAACCGCATTATGAACCGGAACAATTCTGTTTAGTAATTTACAGATTAAATCGATGGTTTTATCGGTGCCATAGGTAGTAATAGTGATTCGTGATAGCTTTTTATCATTGGATACTGGTGCCACTGATAATGTTTCAATGTTATAACCTCGAGCTGAAAATAATTCAACAACTCTTGCTAAAGCTCCAAATTCATTATCAATTAAAATTGCAATAACATGTTTTTTTGAAATTTGAGTCATATTTAAACCGCATTAATATCTTTGGTTATATATTGTTTTGCCTGTTTACCAAGTAGAATTTCATTGTGTGCAGAGCCAGCTGGAATCATTGGAAAAACATTCTCAGATTTTTCTACTTCACAATTAAATAAGACTGGACCATTATGATTAATCATTTCTAAAATTTTTTCATCTAGATTATCTGGTTTATTGCATTCAATACCGTGAATTCCAAAGCTTTCTGCTAATTTTAGGAAATTTGGTAGTGATTCCATGTAAGATTGACTTTCTCTTTTTTCATAAATTAGTTCTTGCCATTGACGCACCATTCCCATGTAGCGATTGTTTAAAATGAATATTTTTACTGGCAAATTATATTGTTTAATAGTTGATAATTCTTGCATATTCATCATAAAACTTGCATCGCCACTTACACATATTACTAAATTATCTGGATGGGCTATTTGTGCTCCTATTGCAGCTGGAACTCCATAACCCATAGTTCCAAGTCCACCAGATGTTAACCATTTTTTTGGTTGATTAAACTCAATATATTGAGCAGCCCACATTTGGTGTTGACCAACATCAGTAGAGACAAATGGTTGATATTCTTTAGTAAAATGATTTAATCTTTCTATGGCATATTCTGGTTTAATAACCTTATTATTATTTTCATAAGCTAAAGAATCTATATTTTGCCATTTTTTTATTGTACCCCACCAATCTGAAATTTGTTTTTTTCGATTGACTAGTTTTAGATATTTCCATTCTTCAATAATTGCTAAAATAGCTTCTTTAGCATCGCTAACAATAGAAATATCAACATTAATTATTTTATCAATTGAGCATTCATCAATATCAATATGAATTTTTTTAGAATTTGGTGAAAATCCTGATACCTTACCAGTAACTCTATCATCAAAGCGCGCACCAATATTGATCAACAAATCGCACTCATACATTGACATATTAGCTTCGTATGTGCCATGCATACCAAGCATTCCTATAAAATGAGAATCAGAAGCAGGAAAAGCCCCTAAACCCATAAGAGTGCTGGTTATAGGAAATCCTGTTTCATGAACTAATTTTACAAGAAGCTTACATGCTTCATCTCCGGAATTTATTACTCCACCTCCGATATAAAATATTGGCTTTTGTGCAGAAGACATAAGCTTTACTGCTGAACTTATATTGTCGTGGTTTAGATTAGAGAGGCGCTTTTTAATTTGATATGAGGGGCGAGAAATTTCATTTTTTCCAAAATAACTAGCAAATGAATTTTGAATATCTTTTGGAATATCTATTAGAACTGGGCCTGGGCGACCAGTTTTAGCAATGTGAAATGCTTCATGTATTATTGATCCTAAATCATTAATGTTTTTTACTAAATAATTATGTTTAGTACAAGAGCGAGTAAGGCCAGTGATATCTGCCTCTTGGAAACCATCT
>CAMASZ010000130.1 GCA_945861125.1 Rickettsia typhi
TTGGCAATATATCAAAGACCATACTATAAAAAACAGAATTTATAGAACTTTGCCACAATTAGAGAAGGTTGTTTGTAAATTTATTAGTGGTTTGAGTTCGGAAATTATTAAGAGTGTTTGCGGGGTTAGTTATGTTGTATTATAGATGGGAAATGGTATTATTCTTGATAATGCCAAATTTCATAAAGGTAATGATATCAAAGAACTGATTGAATCAAAAGAATGTAAAGTTAAATATCTTCCTTCTTATTCACCCGATTTAAACCCAATTGAAAAGAAGTGGGCACAAATAAAGAAAATATACAGAAAAATGACTTATAAATTTGAAAACAAATTGGAATTACTGGATAATTTGTTAAATGGGAATAAGTATGCAAGCTTAATGTAATTTGCTATAAAGATCATACCATTAAGAACAGAATTTATAAAACTTTACTGCAATTAGAGAGTTGTCTGTAAATTTGTTAGTAGGATTTGTCCAAAAATTATTATGAGTGTCTGTAGGGTTAGTTATGTTGTATTATAGATAGATTTTGGTATAATTAAGCAATAAATTTTAGTAAAAAATATAAAAGATTATTGAGTTCTTGTTACAACATTCGAAAATGCACTCGAAACTCCTTCTGACAAAGAGGTATTTGGCTTAACATTTGCTGAAACTAATTCCCCGGTTGATTGAGCTCTTTCAATTTCTCTCAACATTCCATCCCAAAGTTTTTCTTGATGATTAAGAAAATCTAGGCCACCATCTCTAACAACAGCAATTTGAGATAAACTTAATTTACAGGCTCTTTCGGCAACTTCTCTAGCCATTCTACCATGCTGAGCTTCAACATCGCCATTTTCTTTTGAGTCATCTTTATGAGCTATAAAAAACTCAGTTAATTTTTGATATTCTTCAGGAGTGTATCGTGATTGATATGGAGCAAAAAACACTAATCTAAAATTATCCAACATTGAATCTGCGGCTAATTCGTGAGCCCAAGTATTCCCTGCAACAAATGGATATGGTTTTTCAAAAGCCTTTTGTTTAGCTATTCTGTAGTCCTCAACTTCTGGCACTAGATTTAGTGAGTTTTTAGCTTCTGATAAAGGATGAAGTGGATCTAAACCAAAAACTCTCATGCCATGAAAGTTATGAGAATATAACAGAAGATTGCTATGCATTTTATCAACATTACCATATCCACCTTCATCATTTAAATTTCTAATTGTATCAACTACTGCATGAGAATCTCCCTCAAGAGCAGCTCTTTCAATAAATCTCGCCACAGCAGGAATCGTTAATTCAGTTCTTCTAAAAAAATTATCTCTATAAATTTTGTACTGTTCAGGGGTAAAGCCAATTTGTGCCCGCTCTTTCAAATATTCAAAAAAAGGATGGTGCATTGCTCGATGATTCGAAAATTCTTGATGTAAAGGATTAAATTTATTTTTAAATTCTCTTTGTAAATCCTCTGGTATTGAGCTAAAATAGCTATAAGTACTTTTCGCAATTAAAGCAAATCGCAAAGCAAATCGAGATTCTTTTTGTATGATTGAGGTAGGCATTAAAGATTTCATTTTTTTACCTATTATTGTAAAATGATCATTATCTTAACTTTGTATAAAATTGAAACATTAAGGTTTTACAATTTAAAATTAAAAAAACAAATAGAAACAAACAATAAAAACAAATTGAAAGTATTTTTATTTGTAGATTAGCATTTTTTAATATACAATTTATTTCTTTTACAAGAAATTTTATTATTATAACAAGATTAACACATGAAAGATTTAGTTAAAGATAACTCTTTTTTACTTAAAAACTTTTTTTCCTTCGCGCTACTAACTATTATTTTAGGAATATTTTCATCATTATCACTAATATTCTTCACAATAGACACAAATAAAAATAATCATTCTGAAATCTTAAAAAAAGAAGCACTCAATATTCAAAAAACTATATCGGAATCTTTTAACTACTCCAATAAAATTAACACCTACATTGGAAAACAAATTGCCGAACATGGCTCAAAAAATTTAGAATATATTTTAAAAACTTTTAGACAGGCTGATTCTGCTAATAATAAAAACTCTCAACTATTATCTTGGTCTTCATTCGACTGGGTTGATAATAATAATTTGCAATTAGTTAACAGTAAAATTGGTATTAGAAAGAATCCTCCCAATATGTCAGCACGTCAATATTGTCAAAAATCACCTCAAAAACCATGGACCTTGCAAGTATCTTTTCCAGTTTTTGGAAATCCCAGTGAATCATGGGTTGTTCCAGCTGGTACAGGCATAACAGACAGCCAGGGCAACTATCTTGGATCTGTTGTGATTGGATTTAATTTATCCGAATTATCTGCAATAATTTCTCAAAGGTTGAGTAACGAAATTAGCTTTGTTGTGCTCGATGAAGATATGAATTTAATTACCCAATCTTACGATAATGAAATTGAGGAAAGTCAAATTTTTTATAAACAGATTGATAAAAATATATTTAAAGAAAAAAGTGGATTTTTTAAAGAAGAAATTATTGTCAATAATATTCACTATTCATTTTATAGCAAGTTTGATGAGTATCCTTATATAGTTATCGTTGGATTAAATAAAACTCTGCTAAAAAAAGAATTTAACGCATCAGTGATGCCTATTATAACAGGATTTACAACAATAACCTGTTTTTTTCTTATTATACTTTATATTTTTAAGACAAAAATATTAAATTTACTAAATCAAGAAAGAAAATTAAGAAACTCATTACATAAAGCAAATATCTCCAAAACCAAGCTAATTAGAGCTACCAGCCATGATTTAAAAAATTATGTTTTTGGAATATGTGGTCTATCTAAATTAATTCTTCAAGATAAAAAATTATCACAAATTGAGCAAAGTCAGGACTTAAAAATGGTTGAAGAGATATCAAATCAATCAGAAGAATTAATGGGATTCGTTGAAGATTTACTTGATACCAACCAAAATGAATTGGGCGAATTTACTCTTGGTAAAGTGCAAGCTTGTGATATTGTTAATTTATGCAAGAGGATGATTATTTTAAACAAAAGTTTTGCAATTGAAAATAATATAAAATTGGAGTTTTTAAATTCATCAGACAAAACAACTTTAAGCATTTGGGGAGATTTAAGAAGAATTAAACAGATACTAACCAATCTAATTAGCAATGCCATCAAATATAGCAGAGCTGAAACAAAAGTTGTTATTGAAACTTTTTACAATCAGTTAAATGATGAAATTTGTATATCAGTAACAGATGGTGGAATTGGAATGACAAGCCAAGAAGTTGAAATGGCATTATCTGGAGATGGAGAAAAAATAGATAAATCAATATTGGAAAAAGAATTTGATTCTTATGGAGTTGGTATGCCAATTATTAAAAATTTAGTAGAATTACATAATGGTAGAATGGAAATAGATTCAAAGAAGGGTTTTGGCACCAAAATTACAATTTATTTTAAATTCTATCACTTCAACTTCAAATGATAAAGAAACTAGATAAAAATAATTGGCAAAAATGAAAAGAAATCAGACTATAGCATATCCCTAAACAGTTGACACTATAGTTTTCATTTTTATAGTTTTATAAAAACTATGCCAAAACCATATTTTATGATCTTGGAAAGAGAGTTGTCAAGTGTTTTAAGAAAGGAATAAAATATCAAGATATAGCTGATAATCTTGATCTCTCATTATCGACGATAAAGAGATACTCCTCTGTTTATAAAATGACTGGTGATGTAAGGGTTAAGAATTTGGTAAAGACTGGTAGGAAGGCGAAGATTGGAGATCTGAATAAATTAAAGAATTTTGTCAAAGAGAATAATAACCTCTCACTTATTGATATGGCTAATAAATTACAAGTTTCAAAATCAGCTTTGCATCGTTTTATAATTAAATCTAATTTTAGTTTTAAAAAAAGTCATGGCTATATTCTAAACGCAAAGAAGAGAAGAGAAAAGAATTTATAGAGATGATAAAATTTCTAACCAAAAAAGATATTTTTTA
>CAMASZ010000131.1 GCA_945861125.1 Rickettsia typhi
TTAAAAGTTCAATAGAATATTCAAATTCTAACTTCATATTCTTGATAAAAAATTTTCAAAAAACTTTTTATTCAGCCGCGCTAAAGCGAGCTACACGAGCTTAAGCCACATAGTTATACGACTTCATTTTTTAAAGATTTTTAGCAAAAAAGATGAAACTTAATTTGTTATTTTCAAATGATTCATTTTATGATAGAAATGGTATGAGTTAATTAAAAAAATAAATTAAACTAGCCGATACATTTAGAATATTCTTTATTCTTATTGGTGTTGAAAATTGAGAAGTATTAATATTTTTGTTAAAATAATTATATTTTATTTGGGTATCAAAAGAGAAGAATGGTGAAATTTTAAATTCTACTCCTGCCCCTAAATTTGGTGATATTCCAGAAGTTTGATTTTTATAAGTAAAAGTTTTGATATTGGTTTTATAATCAATGTGACTAATTTCTTCTATAAGAATTTTATTATAATTAATACCAAGAATTCCATATAAAGTAATAAAGTCATCGATTTTTTTAAATGGCTTAATATCTATTCCAATCGTTTTGCTTTTAACTGAATTATTGGTATATAGAGGATTGGGAAATGTTTTTGAAAATTTACCTAAATCACCAATATTATTAGCGCCAATTCCAGTTGTTTTATTGTATTTTGATTCACTTCCAGTGTTGTAATATAATTCCGTTCTAAAACGATTATTTTCAATTCCTATCGATATTACGGGCATTACAATTTCATTAGGATATTGTGATTTAACTATATCATCAATTATAGTGCCATCACTAATCAGTGCTTTTGTTTTATCAAAGGTTATTGATTGGTAATTAAAACCAATACCAGAGTATATTTTATTTGAAGCTAAGGTTGATTTATAAAAAAATAAGGATAAGAGAAGAGTAGAGAGGAAAATTTTCATAAATTTGGTGGAATTATTTATTATAAATTTTTTTCCACGAAAAATGTAAAAATTAAAATAGGCTTTAGTAAAGTTTTTATTTTAGGTTTTTAATTAATAAATCGTGGTGAATTTTTGAATCGCCTTAATATTATAGTAGTATTTTCAATTTTAAATTATACTGAAGAATTTTATAAACATCTTTTTTAAAATTTTTGTTAAAAAACTAGAAGGCTTTTTTTGTATGAGCCTTATGTTGTATGAGTATATAGCGTTTCGTTTTTAACTTTTTTATCTAAAAATTTTTGTGAAGAATGTTTATTTTAAAATAGAAAATGGTATAATAATTGCCTTTTTAAGACAGTGAAAGAATATTGTGGGAATTTGAAAAATGCAAAATTTTTTAATTTGAATTTTGAGATTGAAACAATTTAAGAAAGCTATACAAACAAAGACTTTGGTAATGGTAAAGAATTCTCATCAATTTTTTGAAGCAAGGTTTTTACTTCATGAGATTGGTTATTTTTCATGGTAGTTAAAGTGGCTAAAGTAGCAACAGGAGCATTAAAAACAATGTTAGTAGCAATATAGGAATTGCGAATTATTTTAATATCTTCTGTGGTTAGGAGTGTTTTTCTATGATGATTGAAAAAATTAATAACTGTACTTTCTGTAAATTTTACAAAAATCGCCTCATGATCTCGATAATTCATTTCATTAGCTAAATCAGGACTATAAATTTCTAATAATTTTTTTAGATTAAGATTTTTAGAAGCAATTTCGCCAGTAAATATATGATAAATATTTTTTGCTAATTTATTGATATAGCGATCTATATATGCCATGGTTATTCTATTTTGCTCATTAAGTGGCATTTTTTCTAAAATTAAAAAATTATTGAAGTTTTTTGCTAGATCAATCAATTCTTTTTTTAACGGTCTTTTGCAGCCAATTAACATTCTCCATGCGTGATCTAAATCAACCATATGTAAGGCAATAATTTGATTACGAATAAAATCACGAAAACATTTATTATGATTATATAGATTATGTAAATTTTCAAATCTATTTTGGATTAAAGCTTCGTTAATTGATAAAAACATTATTGCAAAGGTTCCGGTGTGAGCAACTGTTCGATCTAATGTAATGGCTCTGGTTGAAAATAAATCAAAGTTATTCGTTATTTTTCCACATAATTCTTCGTAAGAAATTTTTGCAATTATTTTAAAATTTTTATCATTTCTTTTTAAAGGTCTAGAGCTTAAATTTCCTAGCATTACACCAGCTCTATTGGCATTGGCAAATAATTGATTCAAAAATTTATTTGCAAAATATTTTTTTTGATAAGTTTCAATTGCCTTATCACAAAGTTTTTTTCGAACCTCATTGAATTCAAAATCTTCATCAGCATTATTAATTATGCCTTTAACTAATAGATCGGCGTGAACATTTTGAGTAATGGCATTAGTAAGGCTATTAATAACGCAACTTCCAGCTGAAAATAGTAATTGTTGTTGATGTCCTTGAATAGTCATTAAACTTGGACCTTTACAGGGATTAGACCAGTTTTCTTGATGGGCTACTAACAGTAATGATTTGGCGTGGCGAAGTGCAACTTCATCAATTCTGCCTCCACCTCTTTGTAATGCAAATCCTCCACCATTAAATACTCTAATTTCAATATCTAAATTATATTTTTCTTTGATTAATTTATTAAGTAAGAAAACTTTGCCTGCGGCTTGATCCTGATAAAATTCTGCTCCGCTACCACCAACACGAACAGTATCGCTCTTGGCAATCATTATTACAATTCTACCTCGATATTTAATATGTTCTAAATATGTTGGATTTTCTAATAAATCTTGGTGCAAATCAAATATTTCTTTTAAATCTTCTACTGACTCTGAAAGAGTTACGATATCAATATTTGATCCTTGCTGTGATGTTTTGTTACCAGTAATTTTTAATAAAAGAAGTACTGCTAAAACGTGATTGATACCTTTAGTGTTAGCAATAATAAATTTATCAGTTTGTTGATAATTCTTAGCACAAATTTTTAGTCTTTTAACTATTTCGGGTATTTGATCAGTTTTGTTGATTAGATTGATAATTTTTTGAACCTTATTTTCATCAGTAATTAATTTACTAAATACTTTAATTTGTAATGATTTACTTTCAGATAATGAATTGTCCCATATTACCTTATTTAATTTTGAGTCAATTTTGATTATATCGAATTTTTTAAATATCCACTGAATGCAATCAATTATCTCATCAGCATCGTGGCGAATATCAATTTTAGCTGGAAAATTATTTTTCTTCAGCGATTTATAACCATATTCTAATATTTCAGCGTTTATATTGGGATTGCCATCAGCATCGCCTCCATGAGTCCAAACGGCAATTTCAAAAATTTCTGGTGGAATAAAAATTTTATTTTTGTAAGGTGAGTTATCGATTTCTTTTTGTAAATTTTTTCTAACAATATCTTGAAAAGTGAATATATTTGCTAATGCAAATTCAGTTTCTTGCATTTCTTGAATTGGACTTTTTTTATCATTGGCAATTTCAACTTTAATAATTTTTTTTAAAACTTTGTGTAATGCTTCATGGCTAGAAGAGCTATTTTCATCAATTATAGCATCAAATTCATAACATAATTTTGTATATTCAATTCCCGTAGGATTGGTTGGGTGACCTGTTAAACTAAAAATAGCTTTTAAACTTTTAAATAAAATTTCTTGCACCTCTTCCTTATTGAAGTTATTTTCATTGAGTTTGTTTAAAAGTGCTCGAAGAGAATATCTTGGATCAAGTTTTTGTTTTTTATAGCAATTAATAATTGAGTTAACTGCTGATTTTCTAGCTCTTCTCAGTAAATCTTGTAATTTGGCCTCTAATTCTAATAGAGAAGCAAGATTTTTTTTATTAACGGAGATTTCTTTGTAGAATTTGTCAATTACAACTAATTTTTCTTTTTCATTAGCTAGAGATTTTATTTTTTGTAATCTAAAATAATTATTTTTAACTTCTAAAGTTATGGATTCACTATTTACAAGGGCTACTTGAAAAGCATCTTTTATTAAATCTTGAAAAAATTTAG
>CAMASZ010000132.1 GCA_945861125.1 Rickettsia typhi
TGTCATTTTTATTTGTAATTATTTAAGTAATATCATTAATTTATCGGGGTTTTGCATTTTTACAAAGCCTTCGCCACTAACCTCAAAAGATTGTATGATGTTTTCATTGTTATCGTAAACATTAATGTTTCCGTGTTTTAATATTGAAACCAGTTCTTCATGGCCATACATAAAGCCTATTTCTCCCAGAGAACAAGGAACTACAGCCATATTGCAACTATCAGAAAACAATATTCCATCTATAGAGATTATTTCTAATTTTAATTGATTCATAAAATTAATGACTCTCTTTTAATAGTTTTTCTCCTTTGGCAATTGCTTCTTCAATATTTCCAACCATATAAAACGCTGCTTCTGGTAAGTGATCATAATCGCCAGAGCATATAGATTTGAAGCCACTAATAGTATCTTTTAGAGAAACAAGTTTTCCGGGTGATCCCGTAAATACTTCGGCAACATGAAATGGTTGTGATAAAAATCTTTGAATTTTTCTTGCTCTAGCCACAGTTAATTTATCTTCCTCTGACAATTCATCCATACCTAAAATTGCAATTATATCTTGTAAAGATTTATAAGCTTGAAGAATTCTTTGTACTTCTCTAGCAACCTGATAATGCTCATCTCCAACTATACGAGGATCAAGAATGCGTGAAGTTGAATCAAGAGGATCTACAGCCGGATAAATTCCAATTTCAGCAATCTGGCGCGATAAAACAGTAGTGGCATCGAGGTGAGAAAATGAAGTTGCTGGGGCTGGGTCAGTTAAGTCGTCGGCAGGAACATATATAGCTTGAACCGATGTAATTGAACCATGTTTTGTAGAAGTTATTCTTTCTTGCATTGAACCCATTTCGGTTGCAAGAGTAGGTTGATATCCAACTGCCGAAGGGATTCGACCAAGAAGGGCTGATACTTCAGAGCCAGCTTGGGTAAAACGAAATATATTATCAATAAAAAATAATACATCTCTGCCCTCTTTATCACGAAAATATTCTGCTTGAGTTAATCCGGTTAAAGCAACTCTAGCACGAGCTCCTGGCGGTTCATTCATTTGACCATAGACTAAGGCAACCTTGGAGTTTTTAAAATTTTTAGTGTCAATAACTCCAGAATCAATCATTTCATGATATAAATCATTGCCCTCTCTGGTTCTTTCTCCAACTCCAGCAAAAACAGAATAACCGCTATGGGCTTTGGCAACGTTATTTATCAATTCCATTATCAGTACTGTTTTGCCAACTCCAGCTCCACCGAATAAGCCTATTTTACCGCCTTTAGCATAAGGGGCTAATAGATCAATAACCTTAATTCCTGTAACAAGAATCTCAGTTTCAGTTGCTTGCTCCGATAATTCAGGGGCTTGTGCATGAATTGGAAGTGACTGCGCAGAGCTAATTGGGCCTTTTTCATCAATTGGTTCGCCGATAACATTCATGATACGACCAAGCGTTGATTCGCCAACTGGAACCAAGATAGAGTTACCCGTATCAATAACTTCACTACCCCTAGTTAATCCGTCGGTAGAATCCATAGCAATGGTGCGAACTGTTTTTTCGCCAATATGTAGAGCTACTTCTAAAATAAGTTTCTTCCCATCATTCTCGCATTCAAGGGCATTATATATTGCCGGCAATTCTCCGTTTTCAAATTCAACATCAACAACTGCGGATATTACCTGCGTAATTTTACCTTTATTTTTCATGATAATTATTGGTTTAAGATTGGATTTGCATTATATACCAAAACCCTTGCTAGATCTTAAGGTTTTTGCAAGTTTAAAACATCTTGAAATATACCAAAAATCTTAATTTTTGAGTATAAAATGTTCGAGTTTGAAAGGTTTTTGATATATATGCCAAGCTAAGTATTTATAGTTTTTACTTCTTAGTTTTAAACTAACTTTAATTCTATGATTAAAAACTGTAAAGGGTCTCAATTTTTATGAGCATGAAGCTTTATTTTTTACAATTTTTATCTCAGAAATTTTTAGTTCTTAGTTTGGTATATCTTTGAAGATCAAAAACAGTATCAAGAACCATTTTATATATATGAAATCAAAGTGCAACAAAAACATTTGTTAAGTTAATCTGGCATTTACTAAATAATCTGGCTTAATTTATTAAAATTATACCAAATTCCATCTTTAAATCAAATTATAACAAAATATTTTTAGCCAATTTAAAATTTTTGCTAAAAAATCTAAAAAGCCTTATTTTATATGAGTATAAAGCATTTTGTTTTTTAACTTTTTTATCTAAATTTTTGTGAAGAGTGTTTTTTTAAAATAGGAAATGGTATTACTTAAACATTTAAATACAGGATTTTATATTGTAAACCTAGTTTAAAATTTTTTAAGCCCGTCATAAGAAATTTCCTATGACGGGCGTGCTAAAGAGATTATCGCTAAGATAAACTCCTCATCTTTTAAAAAAGATGCTTGCGCTATCTTAAGTTAATGTACTAACTACCGATAACACAACTAGTACTGCTACAGGAATAAATATCATAAAAGTTGTAATTAGTAGTTAAAGAAGACGAGAAGCCTATCACAAAATCAAATTAATGATCTTGGCAAAAAGACTCTCAAATGCATAATAAATAATCTAATTTAGATTACTTATTACCTCATTTCGCACCATGTTTGTTTCCAAATCACTTAGCGGAATAAGACCTTTTTGTAGCAAATAGCCATCTTTTCCAATGGTATTGTTGCTAACAATTTCTTTTATAAAATCCCTCATACCAGGGATTATGTTTAAATGTTCTTTTTTAAAATAAATGAAGAGTGGCCTAGAAACTTTATATTCACCTGAAATTATAGTTTCAAATTTTGGTATTTTATTTTCTATAATCGAGGGTTGTATAGAATCATGATTTTCTTCTAGAAAGCTAAATCCAAATATTCCAAGTGCGTTTGGATTATTTTTTAACTTTTGTACAATTAGATTATCATTTTCACCAGCTTCAATAAAGTGCTCATCATTTCTGATAATGCGACATTTCTTTTTTCTAATTTTTTCATCTGGATAAATTGCTTTAAATTCTTTTAATTCCTTACAACTTTCTTCCATAATTAATTCTGCAAAAGCGTCTCTAGTACCAGAAGTACTTGGTGGTCCGTAAACTGCAATTTTTATTTTAGGTAATGATTTATCAATTTCATTCCAGAATTTATGAGGGTTACTAATTAGCTTTCCTTCTTGATCTGGAATCTTATCTGCTAAAGCTAAAAAAATTTGTTTTTTAGTTAAATTAAATTTATTTCCAGATAACGAGTTTGCTAGAACTATGCCATCATAGCCAATTTTAATTTCAACAATACCATTTATTCCATGTAAATTACATTTACTTATTTCGCTTTTTTCTATTTTGCGGGAGGCATTGGAAAAATCAGGAAAACTATATCCGGTTCCTGAGCAAAATAGCTTAAAACCACCGCCAGTTCCAGTTGATTCAACAATAGGAGTTTTAAATTTAGTATTGCGTCCAAAGGATTCAGCGATAGTAGCAACAAAAGGGTAAACTGTAGATGATCCTACAATTTGAATATGATTTCTGGTTTTTGCTTTAAATTCAAAAGCAAAAGAGTTGAGCGGTAGTATTAATAAGATGATAATTGTTCGCAACATAACCGTTAATATTTTTTTTCACTGCCAAGACGGCTACATCACAAGCTATTTTTTCAAAAAAATAGACCGGCCAAAGTTATTTTATCCACAAAATATAGTCAAATATTTTTTCTGGCTTAAATAAATTTGGCGCAAAGATTTAAGTCGAGTTTATTAATTTGGAGGGTTTATTTCTGAGAAGCTAAAAATTCTTTCTGTCCAATTTTACTCTTTAAAAATTCTTCCAAGGCCTTTTTGATAAAGTAACTTTTTGATCTTTCCTCTTCTTTGCAGATCGATTCTAGTGTTATTAAGAGTTGATGAGGGATTTGAGTTGATATTGTAAATAATTTT
>CAMASZ010000133.1 GCA_945861125.1 Rickettsia typhi
CAATAAAATACACAAAACTTAATCTTTGAATTAACTAAACAATAAGCTATGGATCTAAAATTAGAGGAATTCTCAAATATTTTACAAAAAACCATTAGTAATTTTCACTCTTCAGCTGAACTAAAAGAAGTGGGCGAAGTAATAAAAGTAGGTGATGGAATTGCTAAGGTATATGGTTTAGATAATATTCAAGCTGGAGAACTTGTTGAATTTGAATCAGGAGTCAAAGGAATGGCTCTTAATCTAGAAACTGACAATGTCGGAATTGTAATTTTTGGTGACAACAAAGAAATAAAAGAAGGTTCAAACGTCAAAAGAACTGGTAAGATTGTTGAAGTTCCAGTTGGAAAAGGTTTGCTTGGTAGAGTTGTTGATGCCCTTGGAAATCCTATAGATGGCAAAGGCCCTCTTCATGATACAGAATCACGTCGTGTTGAAATAAAGGCTCCAGGAATTGTTGCTCGTCAGTCTGTATCTGAACCGATGCAAACTGGAATTAAAGCCATTGACAGCCTAATACCAATTGGTAGAGGTCAGCGTGAGTTGATAATTGGAGATCGCCAAACTGGCAAAACAGCAATTATTATTGACACTTTCATCAATCAAGCAAAATCTCACGCAGAAAATGATGAGAAGAAAAAACTATACTGCATATACGTTGCAATTGGTCAAAAAAGATCAACTGTTGCCCAAATTGTTAAAACTCTCGAAGATGCAGGAGCAATGAAATACTCGGTAGTTGTTTCTGCAACAGCCTCAGAAGCTGCAGCTCTTCAATTTTTTGCCCCCTATACTGGCTGTACCATAGGAGAATATTTTCGTGACAATGGAATGCACGCTGTGGTTGCTTATGATGATTTAAGCAAACATGCGATTGCTTATCGAGAAATGTCACTATTACTTCGTCGCCCTCCAGGACGTGAGGCATACCCTGGAGATGTTTTTTATATACACTCTAGACTACTAGAAAGAGCAGCAAAAATGTCTAATGAAATGGGTGGAGGGTCTTTGACTGCCCTACCAGTTATTGAAACTCAAGCTGGAGACGTATCAGCCTATATACCCACAAATGTCATATCAATTACAGATGGACAAATTTTTTTAGAGACAGAATTGTTTTATAAGGGGATTAAACCGGCAGTAAACGTAGGATTATCAGTGTCGCGAGTTGGATCGGCAGCCCAAACCAAAGCTATGAAACAAGTTGCAGGAACCATAAAGCTAGATTTGGCACAGTTTAGAGAATTAGAAGCTTTTGCCCAATTTGGTTCAGACCTTGACCCTGCTACCCAAAAGTTACTTGATAAAGGTAAAAAATTAACCGAATTATTAAAACAAAACCAATACTCTCCAATGGGATTTGAAGAACAGGTTGTTTCAATATATTCTGGTGTTAAAGGTTATCTTGATAAAATTTCTGTAAAAGAAATAACTAAATTTGAAAAAGAATTATTGCTGAAGATAAAAAATAATTATCCTGAGATCCTTGACTCTATTAAAAAAGAACAAAAAATTGATGAAAAAACTGAAAATAAACTCAAAAACGCCATTGAAGAGTTTGTGGCAATATTTCTAAATCACCCCCCGTCATCAAACACTAAAAATGCAGACTTATCTGACCGCTTATCTCATAAAAAAAGCTAGGCAATAATTTATGGCAAATTTAAAAACTTTAAAAACGAGAATAAAATCTGTAAAATCAACACAGAAGATGACTAAAGCCATGAAGATGGTTGCAGCTTCTCGCTTAAAGAAAGCTAAACATGCCGTTGAATTATCTAGGCCATATTCCGAAAAAATCAATGAAATGGTTATTGAGATTGCTTCCAACATTTCAGTTAGAAGTACGCTAAAAGAAAAATTTCCTTTATTAACTGGAAAGGGTCAAGATGTAACCAGACTACTTTTGATTATGTCATCTGACAGAGGTTTATGCGGTGGCTTAAATAGTGCAACTGTAAAATATACCAAAAATCGCATCGCTGACTTAATAGCAGATGGTTATGAGATTAAATTATTCTGCATTGGTAAAAAAGCTTATGAACAACTTAAATTTCATTATGGCGATAAAATTTCTGGCCATATTTTTGGTATTTTTAAAAATATAATAAATTTTGAAATAGCCGAAGAGATTGTTGCAAAGATTCTTAAAATGTATAGCCAGAATGAATTTGATAGTTGCGAGGTTATATATAGCAAATTTAAAACTGCAATTAGCCAAGAACAGATTTCTAAACAAATTATTCCTATACCTTTAAATAAAGCCATTATAGAACATAATCACAATGAATCTCCAATAGAATATGAACCTAGTGAAGAAGAAATTTTATCAAAATTATTGCCAGAAAATTTATCAATACAAATATTTAACGAACTTTTAGAAAACAGCGCTTCTGAACAAGGGGCAAGAATGGCGGCAATGGAATCAGCAACTAATAACGCTAGCAAAATGATTAAAAATATAACTTTACAATATAACAGAACACGTCAAGCAAATATTACCAAAGAATTAATAGATATAATCTCTGGAGCCAATACTATTTCTAATTAATAAATTTTTAGCTAAAAGCTTTTAAATCAAATAACAGACCTTTTGCTACACTAATTATGGTTAAATATCAATCATTCAGAATAACAAACTATAGATATTTTTTAACTAAAAATAAGCCAAAACTTATCAACAAACAAGGCAATTCAACCCTTTAAATTAAAAAAATTTTTAGAGATTTTTTACCAAAAATATAAAATTAGAATTTAAAATATCTTATTGAACCATTTAAAGAGATAGGTTTTGGTATTATATAGCTTCCAACTTATCATCTGTAATGGGAATATTTTGATTAGCAGTTTGATTGGTGGCATGATCAACAGAAATTGATTTACCATGCTTAACATCCTCAATATTTCTTAGATTGGTCTGATATTCAAGAAGTTCATTACGCTTAAGTAATTCATAAAATTTAACTTCCATTTGTTCTTGATAAATTTTTAACTCTTCCAATTCCGATAGTGTTGAAGATAAATGATTGGATAATTCTTTATTTTGTTGTTTTAGAATTAAACTCTCACTTTTAGCAAGATTAGCTTCCTTCTTCAGTAGTTCATTTTCTTTAGATGATGATTGGATTTTGAATTGCATTTGAAATAACTCGCTCTCCATTTCTTTTATTGAACTTTTGAAATTAAAAATTTCTTCAAGAGATCTAAGTACTGTATCATTTTCAATTGCTAAATTTTCTTTTACTATCGAAATTTGATCTAATAATTGATTTAGTTTTATCTGATCTTGGGTAGTCTTTCTATATAACTCCTCTAGACTGTCTTTAGTTTGAGAAATTTTGTTGCATAGCTTTGAAGATAGGCTAGTTATCATAGCCTCTATTTTGTTATCTTGATTATTCAAATGATCTTTAGATTTAATAAATACATCGAAGGTTTTTTTGGTTTTTTCAAGAAGATCTTCTATTGACACTATTTCTTCTGCTATTTTTTTTAAAATTATTGTTTCATTATTTTCAATAATTTTTAGTAGATTGTAATTCAATTCGGACTCTAGTTCTTCTGCCTCTTCGCTTGCAGAATTTAAACTAATGATATTTTCTAAATTATTAATAAGTTTAGATAATTTACTTTGTTGCTTTTGTGAATTTGATTCTAACATAAGTTTATTAAAATTTAATTATTAATTTGTAAAAAATCTAAATTTAACTTGATAAATCTTGGATATATAAAGATCGCTACTAATGATTGAATTTTAATAAAACATTTTTGATCAATAAAAAACAAAATAAAATTCAATGATTTTTTAAATAAATTTAAAGATAAATTTGATATATAATTTTTAAGAATCAAATTAAAACCATTTGTTTAAAAATATACAAGTAATTTTTAATTAAAGTTTTTTTTACACAAAAAATTGATAT
>CAMASZ010000134.1 GCA_945861125.1 Rickettsia typhi
AGAAGTTAATCATAGTTATTTGTTAGAAATTTGCAACTTGGATTTTAAAAAAGCTTCACACCAAAATATGCTGAAGTCTTAAATTCAGATTAGAAAATTTTGTAAGTTGCAACAGATTTGACATATAGCTAAGCTTAAAAACATTAAATTATAAAATTTAATTTTCTTATTTTTGAATTAGTTTTTGCAATTTTTTTATAAAAAAATGTTCCTCAGTCTATTCTCTAAAGTTAAAATTAGCAATAAGTTAAAAAATACTTCTGATAAAATTTCCTCGGCTATTTCACAAATTTTTACTCATAAGAAGCTCGATAGTAATTTTATACAAGATCTTGAAGATATTATGATTGAAAGCGATATGGGCAGTGATGTTGCAATTGAAATAGCCAATAAATTAAAAGAAAGAAAGTTTGAAAAAAATATAAGCGAAGAGTTGGTTAAAGAATTTCTTGCTGAAGAAATTGAAAAAATTCTTAAACCATGCGAAGCAAAAATTAATTTGGAGGATCAAGAAAAGCCGCGGGTTATTGTTTTTAATGGTGTTAATGGTGCTGGAAAAACAACAACTATTGGCAAAATTGCCGCCAATTTAAAAAAACAAAATAAAAAAATTTTGATAGCAGCATGCGATACTTTTAGAGCTGCTGCGGTAGAGCAGTTGCAAATTTGGGCAGATAGAGTTGAATGTCAAATAATTACGCCATTAAAAGAAGGTGAAGATCCGGCTTCTGTTGCTTATCGTGCATTAGATTATGCTACAAAAAATAAATTTGATATCGTGTTGATTGATACCGCAGGAAGGCTTCACAATAAACAAAATTTGATGGATGAACTAAAAAAAATCAACAATGTTATTAAAAAAATAGATAGCCTAGCCCCTCATTATAATTTGTTAATAATTGATGCAACAACAGGTCAGAATGCTAAAAACCAGACCAATATTTTTAATCAAATTATTGGAATTGATGGCTTGATCATAACTAAACTTGATGGATCTGCCAAGGGCGGTATTGTAATTTCTTTGGCTAAAAATTTTAATAAACCAATCTATGCAATTGGAGTTGGTGAGGCAATAGAAGATCTGCAAGAATTTGATTCAAAAGCTTTCGCCAAAAACTTAGTTAATTTATAAAAAACATTGACTAATTATTAATAATCAAGTAAAAAATTTGAATTGAGTTAATTTTCTACATTAATTACAAAATAAAAATCTATTTATTAAACTTTAAATTAAAATGAGACAAGAGGAAATCAGATTTGATAGTTCTATTTATGAATTCGATAGTAATATTTATACATATACCGATGAAGGTTTATTTGATAAGTGTTGTAAAATTCTTGGTTTGTCAAATGAGGGCTTTTCTATTAATGAATATAAGAGTTCTTATAAAAAGCTTGCTATGAAATATCATCCAGATAAGAATTCGGGCAAAGCCCTATCTGAGCAACAAGAAGCTGAAAAAATATTTAAAGCAATTGCATTCGCTTATGAGAATATTAATAGATTTGTTGATCAAAATAAAATTGAAAGATTATTTATTGGAAATAGGGTTAAATCTCAAAATGCAGAAGGATCAGTGGTTATAACAAGTTTCTATGGCTTTGAAAATATATTTAGAGAGAATATTCATGAATATATATCAAGAAACATAGAGACATTAATGGAAAATGCAAAATTCTCCATTGAATTAAGTGATAAGATAAGGGGTTTTGGTTTATCTAAAGAAGAGAAAGATTTTCTATTGCAAAATGTTATTGAGGAGATAACTAAAAAAAAGGAAGAAGCTGAAATATTGCATATCGCCAATAAAAGCAATTGGAGTCAAGGAACTTGTCTAAGAAAGTTTGCAGAAATTTTTGGAATTAATACTGAAGATTTGAGTTCAAATTTTTTTGACAAATTAGCAAGAACTTATGAACAGAATAAAGAAAGCCTAGAAACCGTTCAAAGCAATGATTTTATACAAGATTTAAATAAACATTTAACTAGCACCGATCCTGTTTCAAGAAGTTCTTTTCTTTCTAAGTTGTTGAGTTGTGGGCCCTCAAGATCTACGGAAGGTGATAAAGAATCGTTGCATGCTTTATACCGTATTTTGAGGCAGTGTAGCAGTTCCAGTCCTCAATCTAAATGTTTAGCTCAAGTTAATGATTTATCAAATGGAAGATTGAATAGGGAAGAAGTAAAAAAAGTGTTAATCGCAATTAATCAAGAGTTAAGTACAGACGGCACAGATTATTCAGATTTAAAGGCAAATTTTGAAAAAAAATTTAAAGATTCAGGCTCTATATCGCAAGGTAAGGTAAAAAATTTTTTGTCAAAAGCATTTTCGCAATATGAACAAAAAAGAACTGGTGGGGTGGTTGCTTATTCTGGACGTTAACTTTTTATATTATAGTACTGTCGCAAATCAAGTTTTTTAAGAAATTTTTATGATTATAAAATTTTTGAAAGGTAAGCATACCTAGATGTATGTGCCTAGATGTGTGAGTTTCAAAAATTTTAGAATTGTGAAAATTTTAACAAAATAAGTTGATTTGCAACAGTGCCATTATTTACTGACTCACATTATCGATAATTTCTTTTAAAGATTTAATATTTTTTTTGGTAGAATTAATTTTCTTCAATAGCTCTTCTTTTAAATAGGGGTCTATTTCAAATATTTTTACATTTTTATAATCAAATAGTCTGGCATTTAGATCTATTGAAGCTTTGCTTTTAAGTGAATTTGGGAAAGAAAATCTATTATCGCTATTGGGCTGATATTTATGATTATCAATTTGATTTTGATCGATATTAATTTTGATATTGCTATCAATAAAATCATCAACTTCTATTTTTTTTTCTTGAATATTATCTTTCTCAATATTAGTTGGAAAAATTTTTTTAATTTTAGCTAAGTCTAACCCTTTGTCATAAAAAAGTTTTTTGATAATTTGAAATGCTGCAAGACCTCTTTTATTATAAAAAATATTATTATTTTCATCTAGATGAAATTTGATCTGTGGAAAATGTTTTTGCCAAAAATTTATCACATCAATTTCTATATCTAAATTAATAGCAATTTTTTCTAATGAAATTTTATTTTCAATCGTCAGTTCTTCTTCTATCTTATTGATTCTATCAATTATTTTTTGTGACATATCTATCAGATTTATTTTTTCGATTTGCTAAAAAATATTTTATTATTACTCCAGAAGTTGCGGTTAGAGGAACTGAAAATAGTATGCCTATAAAGCCAAATAAAGCTCCAAAGAAAAATATTCCAAATATCATCCAAACTGGATGAAGACCAACTTTGCTACCGATTAAATTGGGAGTTAAAAAATTTGATTCGATAATTTGTCCAATTACAAAAACTGTTGTTATAGACAATGTTGCGATTAAATCAAAGCCCCACTGGAAAAGCCCAACTATTGTTGCCATTATTATTCCACATAATACGCCAAGATAAGGAACAAAAGATAAAAAACCAGTTATTAAACCAATAAGTATTCCATGATCAAGTTTGCATATGAAAAACATTGTCGCATACATTACCGCTAAAATAAAACATACCAAAGTTTGTCCTCTAATATATCCAGACATTACCTTATCAACTTCTTTTAGAATTTCGCTTATAATATTGGTGACTGAAGTTGGTAAATTATTTTTGATATTTCTTTTTATTAATTGCCAATCTTTAAGTAAATAGAATATTAGTATGGGAACAATAAATATTAGTGACAAAATATTAATCAGAGCTGTTGTTGATTGAATTATGCTATTAAAAATATTTCTTAATAGATCAACAGTTTTCTCTTCTGCGCTATTTGCTTGCAATAGTTCTGAAAAATTATTTTGAACATTGATGCCCAATTTGTTTAGTGATTCAACTATTTTAGGATAAATTTCAGCAGAAAGAATATCAAAATATTT
>CAMASZ010000135.1 GCA_945861125.1 Rickettsia typhi
TCTAATAAACTAGGAATAAAATTCTGGCAAAATCCAGAAGAAAAAAAGCTAATATCATTATGTAGCGAAATTAACACTTTCCCTAAATTTTCAATTTCTAATCTAAAAATATGAAACGTTCAAAAAGAAAAAATTCAGTAAAATACTTAGTCGCTTCAACAATAATAGTGATTGGAATATTTATTTTATTTCAAGAATTAAGAAATAAAC
Organism: Rickettsia typhi; assembly: GCA_945861125.1. Classification (GTDB taxonomy): domain Bacteria; phylum Pseudomonadota; class Alphaproteobacteria; order Rickettsiales; family UBA1997; genus CAILUF01. The sequence continues at coordinate 211 of CAMASZ010000135.1, forward strand.
CAACAAAAAATGAAGAAGAAGTAGTTGCCAAAGTTAATGGAGAAGTGATATTAAAATCAGAATTGGAAAAAAAGATAAGAAACTTTGTTAACATGGGTTTTGATCAAATTGAAATTCCACAAATAGAATCAATGCCAAAAGAAGTTTTAGAGGTAATAATTAAAGATATATATTTCGAAAGGAGCGTTGTAAAAGAAGCATTAAAGTTGGGTTTAGATAAAAATCTAGAAATTAATGAAAAACTTCAAGAATACAAAAAAAAGCTTTTAACTCAAGAGTACTTAAAAGTATCTACAGAAAAAGAAATTAGCGATGAAGCGGTCAACAATAAATATGCTGAATTAACCAATAAACTAGAAGGGAAAAAAGAGTATAGAATTTCTCATATCCTAGTAAAAAATAAAGAAAATATTGAAATAATTTATAAAAAATTAACCGGAAAAAAACCTGATAACTTTGAAAAACTAGCAAAAGAAAATTCAATAGATAAACAGAGCGCTTCCAATGGTGGCGATATGGGATTCATAATTGAAAGCAATTTAATAAAAGAAATTAGAGAATCACTTCCCAAGCTAAAAAAGAATGAAATATCCAAACCAATAAAATCGAATATTGGCTGGCATATTGTTAGAATAGTTGAAATTAGAGATGCAAAAGCATTACCATTTGAAAACGTTAAAGAGAAAATTCGTGAACAATTAAAAAGAGAGAAAATAACAGAAATAGCAAGAAAAATTAGCGAAAACGTTAAGCTAGAGTTTTTAATTAACTTGCCAGAAAATCCAGAAAATAAAACTGATGCCGGTCAACAATTAAACGATAATGATAGCAATAAAGATCAATCATCTGATGAAAAGGTAATTAAAGTCAATTTAAAATCAGATGAAAATCAAAAATCAGAAACAAATAAAAAAATAACTAAACCAGAATCTGATCAAAAAAATAAATCTAATGACAAATCAAAAACAGACAAAAACAAAAAAAATACTTAAATCAAAAAATAAATCCCAATTAGATTCTTCAAAAATATGGGTTTATGGCAAACACCCCTCTTTCACAATTTTAAAAAATAATCACCGAAAAATATTTGAAATTTTGGTCACCAAAAATTCAATTAACGAATTAGAATCTTTCTTGACCAAAGAATCTCTGCTAAAATTCAAAAACTTAATTAGAGTTGTTAATAACGAGTTTATTGAAAAGGTGGTTGGCAAAAATCAGATACACCAAAATATTGCAATTAGGACCGAAAAACTAAAAACTAAAAATCAATTTGATTTAATCGAAGAGCTATATCTGATTTCAGATAAATCTAAATTACCCACTCTATTAATTTTAGATCAAATTACAGATCCACAAAATATTGGCGCAATCATAAGAAGTGCAGTCGCTTTTAATGTTAAAAAAATAATATTTTGTGAACATAACTCACCCAAAGAAAATGCAACTATAATTAAAGCCTCCGCAGGAAATATTGATTTTGCTGAATTGATTGTGGTTACAAATTTTAATAATTTAATTGAAAAATTAAAAAAAATTGGTTATTGGTGTATAGGTCTAGCTTCAGAAGGAAACAAAAATATTTCCGAAATAATTCAATATGATAATATTGCATTGGTAGTTGGATCAGAAGGAGATGGAATAAGAGAATTGGTAAAAAAAAATTGTGATTTATTATTAAAAATAAATATAAATAAATCAGTAGAAAGTCTAAATGTATCAGTGGCGACTTCTCTGGCTCTTTATGAAATATTTTCTAAAAAAAATGTATAACAAAATAGCAATAATTGCTGCCAAAAACAATTCTCAAGCAATTAACATAAAAAATTCTCTTGTTAATAAATATAATTTTTTTGATCTTAGTAATGATCATTCAAAAATAGAAAACATAGATTTAATAATAGCAATTGGCGGTGATGGCTTGATTCTTCATTTACTCCATGAATTTGAAAATAATCCAATTCCAATATATGGAGTTAATTGCGGAACAGTTGGTTTTTTAATGAATAGTTATCATGAAGAAAATTTTCTTGAATACGTTCATAAGGCACAAATATCAACAGTTCATCCCTTGAAAATGGATGTAATTGATACTGAAAACAAAATTTATAGCCATATTGCAATCAATGAAGTTGCTTTATTTAGACAAACTAATCAAGCCGCCAAAATAAATATTCAAATTAATGACAAAGAAAGAATCGAATGCTTAGTTTCAGACGGAATTTTAGTTGCTACTTCAGCTGGAAGTACAGCCTACAATCTATCTGTTGGAGGGCCAATAATTCCATTTGGTGCCGAAATAATAGCTTTAACACCAATTAGCCCATTTAGACCAAGAAAGTGGAATGGTGCCCTTCTTCCAGCAAATTCTAAAATTAAATTTAAAATAATTGATTTTGAAAATCGTTCTGTAAGTGCTACCGCAGATTCAAGAGAAGTTCGCAACGTTAAAGAAGTTGTTGTTAGTGAAAATTTATCGATGAAATTTAAAATTTTATTTGATCAAAATCATTCCCTTGAAGAAAGAATTATTCGTGAACAATTTCTTGTATAAACTCTATATTTTTTAAGATTGGTGAACAAAGCTAACAAGTCCTTTATCTTATTATAGGACATTGGGATATTATCAAATAGCTTGATTGTACAGAGCCTTAACACCCGGAAGCTCCTTATCTTCTAACCACTCCAAAAATGCACCACCAGCAGTTGAAATATATGAAAATTCATTAAACAAATTGCAAGAATTTATTGCTGAAACTACATCACCGCCTCCAGCAATAGAAGTAAGCACTCCCTTTCTAGTTAATTCAGCTATTGATTTAGCAAAATTTACAGTTCCTCTATTAAATGGCTTTATTTCAAAAGCTCCCAATGGACCATTCCACAGAACAGTTTGATGTTTATTTAATTCTTTTTCTAATAATTCAGAAGTTTTTATACCAATATCAAGAATAATATCATCGGCTTCAATCTGATCTAAAGTAATATTTCTACTAACTGCATCCTTTTCAAATTTTTTTGATACCACAAGATCAATCGGTAGAATTATTTTACAATTACTTTTTTGAACATTTTTTAAGATTTTGAGCGCTTCATCTTTCAATTCTTTTTCACATAATGAATTTCCAACTTTTTTACCCATAGCATATAAAAAACTATTTGCCATACCACCCCCCACAACTATAGTTTGAGCCTTTTTTGACAAAGAATTAATTAGATCGATTTTAGTAGAAACTTTTGCACCGCCAACCACCGCCATCATTGGTTTTTTAGCATTTTCTAGTAAATTAGTTAGATTATCTAATTCTTTCTCCATCAAAAATCCTGCGCATGATTTTAAAATAGCTGGTATTCCTGTTATTGAAGAATGAGAACGATGAGAACAAGAAAAGGCGTCATTAACGTAAAGATTTGCCAAGGATGATAATTCTTGAGAAAAAGAATGATCATTTTTAGTTTCTTGCTTATAAAAACGTAAATTCTCTAAAACCACAACTTCGCCAAAATTAGCCTTGTTTATAACATCTTTTACTTTTGATCCAATACAATCATCAACAAAATGAAACTTAGTTAAACTAAGCAATTCTTGTAATCTTGGCATTAGCTGCTTTAACGACATTGATTCATCTCTCTTTCCATCTGGTCTACCAAAATGAGAGATAACAATAACTTTCGCATTATTTTTAACTAGGTACTCAATCGTTGGGA
>CAMASZ010000136.1 GCA_945861125.1 Rickettsia typhi
TTAAAAGTGTCATAAAAATAAAAAAGTCAATTATGCAAAATTTTGCAATTTATATTCACTATCCATTTTGCAAATCAAAATGTCCTTACTGTGATTTTAATTCCCATGTAACTAATAAGAATATTGATTATAATAGATTTTTGAAGGCCTACGAACAAGAATTAGAATTTTTTGCCAATAATATTGAAAATAAAGTTGTTACTTCAATTTTTTTTGGTGGCGGAACACCATCTTTAATGCCAATTTCACTAGTGGCAGAAATTTTAAACAAAATTTCACAATTATGGAAAATAGCTGATGGTTGTGAAATTACCCTTGAAGCCAATCCAACTTCTGCTGAAAGACAAAAATTTCAAGATTTAAAAAAAATTGGTATTAATCGTTTATCTCTTGGAATTCAAGCTCTCAACAATGATGATTTAAGATTTTTAGGCAGAGAACATTCTTCACAAGAGGCCATTGAAACTATTGAATTCACTAAAAAAATTTTCGATAATTTTTCTTTTGATTTAATTTATGCCAGAAGCAAGCAGACTCTAAAACAATGGGAAGAAGAATTAAATAAAGCCTTAAAATTTCAAAGCCCTCATCTTTCCTTATATCAATTAACCATTGAAAAAGGAACAAGATTTTATAGCGATTTTCAGCAAAAAAAGTTTGATTTGCCAAATGAAAATTTATCAGCAGAACTATATGAATTAACCAACGAACTTACAAGTAAAAATGGTTTAAACATTTATGAAATTTCAAATTATGCTAAAAATAATTTCCAATCAAAACATAATCTATCTTATTGGCAAGGGGATGATTATATAGGAATTGGCGCTGGAGCTCACTCCAGAATTTACTTCAAAAATTCTAAATTACGCAGTGCAATTGTAATGCATCATGAGCCAAATAAATGGCTAGAAAGCCTTGAAATTAAAGGATCAGCAATCAAGAACCATGATTATATTAGTAAAAAAGAATTAAGTTATGAACTATTGCTGATGGGCTTAAGAGTAAAAAAAGGTTTAAACAAAAAAATATTAAGTTATAATTTGGGAGTAGATTTTGATAAAATTTTTGATGTAAAAAAACTACAAAAATTACAAGATCAGGGTTTAATTTGCTTTGAAAATGATTATATAAATATCAATCCTCAACAATTTTTGCTGTGCAATACCATAATAGCTAAAACCATAGAATGTTTATATTAGCTATTTTTCTTGCACACATTAGTGCATCAACTCACTTCTTGGGGATAACTCATCTTATATAAACAATAAATTTTTTAAGAATATGTCTAATTCACAAGATTTTAATTTTGATGTTGAAGTAGGAAAAATACTTCACTTAATGATAAATTCTCTATACGCCAATAAAGATGTTGCCCTTAGAGAGCTCATTTCTAATGCTTCTGATGCTTGCGATAAAATGCGCTATTTATCCAATCAAAATCCAGATTTACTCAGTGAAGAATTAAAGATAACCATTACCACTAATAAAGCAGAAAAAACTCTTACTATTACCGATAACGGCATCGGCATGAATCGAGAAGAAATTGTTCAAAACCTTGGAACAATTGCTCGCTCTGGTACTGAAAATTTCTTGAAATCCCTAGCCAATGACAATAAAAAAGATTTGCAGTTAATTGGTCAATTTGGTGTGGGCTTTTATTCAAGCTTTATGATTGCCAAAAAAGTTGAAGTAATTTCTTGTAAATATGATGAATCAAAATCTTGGCACTGGGAATCTAATGGCAGTTCACAATTTCGTGTTTCAGAATATCAAGATTCTCATCAACGAGGCACAAAAATTATTTTACATTTAAAAGATGAAGCCCTTGATTTTATTGATCGCTTTCATATTAAGCACATAATACAAACCTATTCTGATCATATTAACTTTAAAATTGATTTCATTCCTGAAACAATTGAAGCTGGCGCTAAAATCGAAACCTTAAATTCTGCTTCAGCAATATGGAAAAAAAATAAGGAAGAAATAACTTCAGAGCAATATCAAAGTTTTTACAAACATGTTTCTCATCTTCCTGGAGAGCCTTTCTTAACTATTCATAATAAAATTGAAGGCGTGGTAAGCTATACAAACCTTGTATTTATACCAAACATAAAACCTTTTGATCTTTTTCATCCGGATCGCAAAACATCAGTTAAGCTATATGTTAAGAGAGTATTTATTAGTGAAGAATTAAATTTAGTTCCTGCTTGTTTACGTTTCTTGAGAGGCTTGGTTGATTCCGATGATCTCCCATTAAATATTAGCCGTGAAACCCTTCAATATAGTGCAGTATTAGAAAAAATTAAAAAATCACTAGTAAATAAAGTGCTTAGTGAGTTAAAGAAAAAATCAAAAGAAAATGAAGAAGAATATCTAAAATTTTGGAATAATTTCGGAGCGGTTCTTAAAGAAGGACTATGTGAATCATCTGAATATCGAGAAAAAATTTTAGAAATCTGCAGATTCTATTCTTCAAAATCAACCGATAAAATGATTTCACTTGCCGAGTATATTGATAGAATAAAAATTGGACAAGATAAAATTTATTTTTTAACTGGCGAATCAATAGAAAAAATAAAGTCCTCTCCACAACTAGAAATATTTACTCAAAAAGATATCGAAGTTTTATTTTTAACTGATGCAGTTGATGAATTTTGGGTAACTGTAATGATTCCTTACAAAGATAAAGAATTTCAATCAATTAATCGAAGCGATATTGATTTAGAAAAAATTAACAAAGAAAGTAAAGAAAAATCAGAAGATGCTAATGAAGAAAATAAAATTGAAGAAACTAAAGACATAACAAATAGTCAATTTGATGGCTTGCTTAAATTTATTAAAGAAATTCTTGGCGATAAAATTGAACAAGTTCGAATTTCTAAAAAATTAACTGGCTCTCCAGTGTGCTTAGCTGTTGGAACGGGATCAATGGATATTAGACTTGAACGTTATTTACTTGAACAAAAACAATTAAACTCTGCTTCAGCAAAAATTCTTGAGATTAATCCAAATAATCAAATAATAAAAAATTTAAACACTATTTATAGCAACGAAACATTAAAAACAAAAGCACAAGACACTATTAATACTTTATTTGATTTGGCCTGCATAATTGAAGATGAGCCAATCAAAAATACCGGAGATTTTTCAAGAAGAATACAAGAACTAATGAACAGCTAGATAGAGTGGTGAGCACGGTTGGAATCGAACCAACGACAACCTCATTAAAAGTGAGGTGCTCTACCGACTGAGCTACGTGCTCTTCTTTAAAACAAAAATTCAAACAGTTAATTCAAATTTTTTTTAAACAAGAAATTAAGGTCAAAAATCTTACTTTTAAATTTAAATAAAAGCAATATCAAAATAAAAAAAATGACAAATAGCTTTGCAATTGTTATTCCTGCCAGATTAAACTCAACAAGGCTACCAAAAAAAGCTTTAATTGATATTGCTGGCAAAACCATGCTTCATCGAGTTTTTGAGAAAGCACAATTAGCTAATTTAGGAGATGTTTTAATTGCTTGCGACGGCGAAGAAATAGCTAATGAAGCCAGAAAAATCAATGCTTCCTTTATAATAACCGATCCAAATTTACCATCAGGTACAGATAGAGTTTTTAGTGCCTTAGAAAAAGCTAAAAAAAATTATCGATATATTATCAATCTTCAAGGAGATCTACCTAATGTTGAGCCAAGCGTTATAAAATCTGTAGCAAATTTAATTAGTAATGATCAATGCGATATTGCTACTGTTGCTTCAAAAATAAAAGATTCAAATGAAATAACTAATCCAAACGTAGTAAAAATTGCTCTTAATAGCAATAATCGTGCCCTTTATTTTTCTAGGTCAGCGATTCCTTACAGTAAAAATAGTTTTGATGAGTACTTTCATCACATTGGAATTTATGGT
>CAMASZ010000137.1 GCA_945861125.1 Rickettsia typhi
TAGAAAATCCAATCTCTTCAGAAATGAATCACATGAGAACTAGCCTAGTAATTGGCTTAGTCAATAGCTATAAGAAAAATTATTTACGAAATTTCCAGAATTTATCTTTATTTGAAATTGGCAATATATTTGATGATAATGTTCAAAAAAATATGATAGCAGGCCTTCGAGCTGGTAAAAATAAAGAACAAAACCACTATCATGATTATCGAGATTTTGATATTTTTGATGTAAAAAAAGATTTTTTCGAAATAATTGATATTTTTAATATTAAGCCTGAGAGCTTGCAAATAATTGATGATTCGACCCCAACATATTATCACCCATTTAGAAGTGCAAAAGTAACTCTTGGAAAAAGTATTATTGGCTATTTTGGCGAAATTCATCCACAAATAGTTAACAAATTTGATTTAAAAAATCGCCTTAACTTTTTTGAAATTTTTATCGATAATATTCCAAAAATTAGCAAAACCAATATTCGCAAAACCTTTATAAGCAATGATTTACCAGTTGTTGAACGTGATTTTGCTTTTATTGTTGATAAAAATTTAAATATTGGAACATTAATTAAATCAATAAACAACATCGAAAAAAATTTAATTAAGGAAATAAATATTTTTGATATTTACAGTGGAGCAAATATTGATTCAAATAAAAAATCGGTTGCCTTTCGAGTTAAAATACAATCTAGTGAAAAAACTTTAACTTCTAATGAAATAGATGATATTAGTGCAAAAATAATTGCCATAGCCATCAACAATCATCAAGCGGTATTAAGAATTGATTATCAAAAATAATAACTAATACCATTTCCACTTAATAAATGATAAATTAAGCAAGATATTTTTGCCAGTCGCGCTAAAGCGACGACACGATTTTTGAGATAAAAATCTTTAAAAAATGAAGCTGTATATTCATACAGCTGAGGCTTTTTGAAGATTTTTAACCAAAAAGATGAAGCTTAATTTAAAATACCCAATTGTATTATTTATTAGTGGAAATGGTATAATACCAATTATCATTTTATAAGCATTTCACCAATCTTTTTAGTTTTTAGAATTTCGCGGGCTTTTTGATATTTTTCATCATGCCAAAAAATTAAACAACCGTTGCAACCCTTGCCACAACAGCCTTCAGTACCAATTCGTGGCGTACGCGGTGAAATTTTTTCGTTACCAATTTCAAGTGCTTGAAAATATTTTTTTCGCTTATTTTGATATTTTTCTTGATTAATTTGACCCGCTTCTAACTTATGAGATAAATGACGAGATTCAACTTTGAGTCTTTCTTCTGCTATATTATTTTTTTCTTTACGAATTAAAGTTAAAGCTGGAAATAATTTTTTAACTTGCTGAATTTCTAATAAATGAAAAGCACTAGCTGGTATAATAAATTTAGGCTTTTGACCACCATGAAGCTTATCACAAATGATGATTTCTTCATTACCATTTTTATTAATTTTTAACATCTTAAATTCATAAACTCTCAATAAAACTGGCTCTCTTTGTAATGGTGATAAAAATTCTAAAACATCACCGGCTTCGAGTAAATTTTTAGCTTCAATAATCATTTCATCATCTCGCCATTCTAGAACTTTACCAGCAAATTCATAAAAACTGTTTGAACCAGTGCTTTCATAATCATGAGCAAGATTAGTAAGGCGCCCGTCGTGAAAGGCTAAAGTATAGCCTCGATTAGCTACGGCGTTAATTTCGTCCATATAATCATCTGCACACCAATTTTCTGGATTTTGAAAATAATCATCGATAGCGCTACGATAAACTCTAGCAACAGAGCCAACATAAAATTCAGTTTTATTGCGACCTTCAACTTTAAAAGAATCAAGCCCTAATTTTATATATTCATCAAGTTTTGGCAATAAACACAAATCTTTAGAATTTAAAATGTAAGAACCATCAACATCTTCTTCAAAAGGCATCAAACTTCCTGGACGAATTTCTTCTTCTAAGAAAAAATCAAATAAATCTTTATTATTGTCATTAATTTCAATTTCATGCTCAGTATTGTCTTTAAGTTTTATTTTAAGCTTATATCCCCAACGACAAGAATGAGCGCAAGATCCTTGATTGGCACCCCTTTCGGCCATAAAATTTGAAAGCAAACAACGACCAGAATAAGTCATACACATTGAACCATGAACAAAGGTTTCAAGCTTGATATCTGGACATTTTTGACGAATTTCTTTTAATTCATCAAAACTAACTTCACGAGCCATTACCACTAATTTTGCACCTTGTTTTTGCCAAAAATCAACAGTGAGCCACGAACAAACATTTGCTTGAGTAGAAATATGCAGTTCTAGCTCTGGAGCTTGTGAACGCACAAATTGAAAAACACCCGGATCAGATACTATTAACCCATCGGGCTTAACTTCTTTAACTGTTGCAATAAATTGCGGTAATTTTTCAATATCCTTATTATGAGAAAATAAATTTAAAGTAAGATAAACTTTCTTATTGTAGAAATGAGCATAATTAACACCCTCAACAACTTCTTCAAGACTAAAGCTAGATTTGACTCGAAGCGACATATCGGGTGTACCAATATAAACCGCATCAGCACCATATAATATAGCAGTTTTAAGTCTTTCTAAATTGCCAGCTGGTAATAATAATTCGGGTTTTTTTTGTTTAATTTTATTCATTTTATTGTAATTACTATTGAGGAAATATCACAAATGAAACATCGGTTTGTTTTTACAAAAATTTTTAGGTAATTAATTTTTTGCTAACTTTATTATATTAAAGCATGCAAGGAGCAAAACAATGGATCAATAAAAAATTTAAAAAAAATTCGTGACAATCCGATTAATAAAAACTAATTAATCTTTTGGTATATTCATGAATGGGTGATGAAATTATTTTTTCTTTAGCATCAAATTCTACAATTTCACCAGCTCTTAAAACCGCAATTTTATTGGCAATAAAAGCAATTACTTCTAAATCATGAGAAATTATTATGTAGGAAATTTTACGCTGTTTTTGAATATCTTGCAATAATTTTAAAATTTCATTTTGTGTAGTAAAATCAAGTGCTGAAGTGGGTTCATCAAGAATTAAAATCTCTGGTTCTAATATAATTGAACGCGCTATAGCAACTCTTTGTCTTTGTCCTCCAGATAATTGATGAGGATATCTTGATAAAAAATCTAGGTTTAAATGTAGTTGATAAAAAACTTTTTCAACTTTTTCATTTATTTGATTTTTATTATAGTTATGAATCTTTAAACCCTCTGAAACTATATCTTTTATTATCATTCTTGGATTGAGACTAGAGAATGGATCTTGAAAAATTATTTGAACTTTTTTTCTTAATTCAAAATTATTTTTTTGCCAATTTTTATTGTCAAAAAAAATAATTTCACCATGAGATTTAATTAAGCCAGATAAAGCCAGCGCCATTGTTGACTTTCCTGATCCACTCTCGCCTATTATACCAATATTTTCATTTGATAATAATGTAAAATTTATATCTTTATTGATATAGTTTTTCTTAACAAAATTTACTGAAAGATTTTTCACCAACAATACTGTTTTATTGCCTTTATTATCATCTATTAAAACACTATTATCATAATTCATATGCTTAACTTCATCACCAATCTTAATAATTTGATCAGCTAATTTCGAAACCACTTTTTGATTATGACTTATTAATAAAATAGTAATTTTTAGTTGATTGGAAAGTTTTTTGAGAAGATTTAAAATTTCATTTTGAACAATTGCATCAAGTGCTGTAGTAGGCTCATCAGCTATTAAAATTTTGGGATTGTTTGCAATTGCTATTGCTATCATTACTCTTTGCTTTTGCCCTCCAGATAATTGATGAGGATAGTCATTTAATCTGTTAACAA
>CAMASZ010000138.1 GCA_945861125.1 Rickettsia typhi
TTCTTTATCCTCTTGGCTCTGAGCAAAAATTATTTGAAAATAATCAAAAATATTAATTTTTAATCTTTTGGCTAAAAGCCATTTCCTGCTAGATTTTTTTGATATTCTAGCATTTACTAAAAAGATTGCGATTGATCTTTTTGCACTACTTAATATAAGGTTTGGCCAAATTTCTGATTCAACAAAAAGCCCAATTTTTGGTTGCCAATAATCAAGAAATTTTTCAACGCAGAAATATGAATCTATTGGTAAAAATTGATGAATAATTCTTGAATTAAATTTAGCAATTTTTTCTTGTAAAATTTTTGCCGAAGATAATGTTGTTGTTGTAAATAAAATAGTGACATTAGGAGATAATTTTAATAAATCCTCTACCAAAACCAAAGCAGAGTTTGTTTCGCCAACACTTACAGCATGAATCCATATCGGTTGATTATTAAAATTTCTGTTATTACTAAAGCCAAATCTTTCAAAAATTCGTTTTTTATCTTCTTTATTTTTTAATAATCTTATTAGCAAAAAAACCGCAATAAAAGGCAATATTATAACTGAGATAAGGCGATAAATAAAACCAAATAACTTCATTATGATTAGTATCCTCCGGCATTTTTAATGAAGAAATTTTTTAATTTTGGAAAATGATTAACTATTCCAAGTCCAATATTTCTGATAAAACTGATTGAAAAATTTCTTGTTTCAAAAATTGAATTTAAAATGTCAGTGGCAATAATCATTTTCTTAGCATTCAATTTAGCTTGCTTATTATAATTTATAATTAATTCATCATTAAAAATATTAATTCCTGATAATAAGTTATGTTTTATTAATTTCTGTAAAATCATAATATTACCTATAGTTAAGTTAAATCCTTGCCCAGCAATTGGGTGAATTGCGCAAGCTGAGTCTCCAACTAATAGCATTTTATTATAATAGAATTTTTCTGCTTCGATTAAAGTTAAAGGGTAGGAAAATTTTTCAGAAGTAATTTCTAATTCTCCAAGGCAGTTTTCCATTTTTTTATTTAATTGTTGTAAGAAATTTTTTTCATCAAGTTGATCTATAATTTTCATGTCCTCCTCTTTACCGATCCAAACAATTGATGATTGATGGGGATCTTTTAATGGAAGTATAGCTAGTGGACCGTTTGGCAAGAATCTTTCATGAGCAATATTGTTATGATCAAATTGATGTTTAATCTTAAAAACAATTGCGGTTTGATGGTAGTTTTTTTGAAGAGTAGGAATTTTGTAAATAGTTCTTAATTGAGAAAATCTGCCGTCGCAAGCTAGTATTACCTTGGTAAAAATTTGTTGATTATTTTTTAATGTTATTTTTACCAATCTTTCAGGCGATTGATCAAAATCTATTGATTCATAAAAATTCGATTCAAAAAAGAATATGTTTTTACTATCCTTGATTTTTGCTTTTAAGGCTTCAAAAATGAAATGATTTTCAATAATTAAGCCAAGTTGAGGATTTTGTTTATTAACTTCTGAGCCAATAAAATCAAGAATAAAGGGCGATTTGTAATCTGTAATTTTTATATCAGAAATTTTGCCAGCAATTTTTTCTAATTCATCAAAAATTTCAATTTCTTTAAAAAAATTCAGTGATTGTGAAGAAATAGCATATGCTCTGCCGTCAGCATCTCTTTTAGTATTTAAAATTTGTTGTTTTTCAATTATAGCAATTTTTAAATCTGTGGTTATTTGCGCTAAAGCAAGTGCACAAGTCATTCCTGAGAAGGATCCTCCTACAATAACTACATCAAAATTACAATCCTTCATAGTATAAAATTTTTTAATGATAATTTTGTATTTTATCTCTTTCGAATATGAAAAACGCAACACCTAGTTACGCCTTGTCTTGCAGAGATTAAAAATTTCTGATGTCAATCAAGCATGCAGAAAATTTTTTAAATAAACATTATAATACCAAATCCATTTTAAATTATACTAAATAATTTTATAAATATCTTATACCAAATCCCATCTTTAAAAGTTTTAAAAAAAATTAAAATTCTAACTTCATATTTTTGGCTAAAAATTTCTAAAAAGCCTCAGCTGTATGGATATACAGCTTCATTTTTTAAAAATTTTTATCTCAAAAATAGTATCGTTGCCCTAGGGCACGACTGGCAAAAATATTTTGTTATAATTTTATTTAAAGATGGGATTTGGTATTAAAATATTTGCTTATTAACTTTTTATAATGATAATCATTATCAATTTATTAATTTTAACAAAAAATATGATTAAATTCTTTCAATTCATTAATTTAAAGCTTAATACTGTAATTATATTATTAATTTTATTTAATATTAGTAAAAGCTATTCCAAAGAAATCAAAAAAAATAATGTCAACAATATCTTGCCAAAAATCACTGTTATTGCTAATCAATCAAGTGATAATGATTTTGGTTATAATGCACCAGAAATTCGTAGTTCAACAAGAACTGAAAAAAAATTGCTAGATACACCGCAATCAATTTCGGTAGTTACTCAACAGCAAATTCGTGATCAAAATATCGTTAATATGGAAGAAGCAACTCGTTATATTCCATCAGTTAACATTCAGCAAGGTGAAGGAAATCGCGATCAAATTACCATTAGAGGCAACGCCACAACTGCAGATTTTTTTATTGATGGAGCTCGAGATGATGCCCAATATTTTCGTGATTTTTATAATATTGAAAATGTTGAATTTTTAAGGGGTCCTAATGCGTTGTCATTTGGTCGTGGAGGTAGTGGTGGCGTTGTAAATAGGGTCTCTAAATTTGCCAATGCTCAGCCAAAAAAAGAGTTAATTGTTTCTGGTGGCTCTTTTAATAATCGCAGAATCCAAAGTGATTTTAACACTAAAATTAATAATAATATTTTTTTTCGCCTCAATGATATGTATGAAAAAACCAGTACATTTCGTGAATATGGTAATATGGAGCGTTTTGGAATTAATCCCACTGCAACAATAGTTCTAGATAATACTGATATCAAGCTTGGTTATGAATTTTTTCAAGATGACAGATTTAATGATAGAGGCATTCCTTCTTTGAATGGCTCAGCTCCAAAAATTAGTTCAAAAACTTTTTTTGGTAATCCTAATGAAAATAATTCAGAAAGCAGAATAAATTCAGTTTATTCAATTATTACTCATAATTTAGCAAAAGACTTGCAAATCAAGAACTATACTCGTTATACCAACATTCATAAATTTTATAAAAATGTTTATGCCAATAGTGCTATTGATAATTTGGGAATGTTTAATCTTGCTAGTTATAGCAATAGTCAAGAAAGAGATAATTTCACTAATCAATTTGACTTAATTAAAAAATTTAATATCAGCTCAATTAAGCACACTTTATTAATTGGTTCAGAGTTAACCAATCAAGATTCAAATCTAATTCGTAAAACTGGTTATTTTAACAATAATTCTACATCAAAAAAAATTTCCTTGGCAAATCCAATAAATTTTGATCCCGTAACTTATCGCCCCTCCTCTACTGATCCAAATAATAGTTCTACGGTAAATATTTATGCTTTTTATATTCAAGATGAAATTGAATTTAATAAATATTTTCAACTTACTTCAGGGGTTCGTTTTGATAATTTTAAAATTAATTTAACTAATAACATTAATAATCAAAGCTTCTCAAGAAATGATAATATGATATCACCTCGTCTTGGACTAGTATTTAAGCCAATAGAGAATCTATCAATTTATTCAAATTATAATGTAAGCTATTTACCGAGCGCTGGTGATCAATTTAATAATTTGAATCAATATATTAAAGGATTAAAGCCAGAAAAACTTCAAAATTATGAAATTGGTAGTAAATTAGCGCTTACTCCAAAATTAAATATCAACACA
>CAMASZ010000139.1 GCA_945861125.1 Rickettsia typhi
GATCTTCGTAATAATATTTTTCCAACAAGAAAAGGTAAGGCTTTAGTATTTTCTAAAGATTTTAAAGAATTAAAAGTGATTAATATTTTTGGTAGAAAATTTCACAGCAACAAAAAATCTTTAAACTAAAATTTAAAAAATATCTTTTCGTGATCTTTGATAAATTTTTTAATTATTTTAAATATGTCTATAGTTGCATCTCTTATTTTAGCATCAAAACCAATATTAGTCCTTGCCCATTCTTTTACCCACGGCCTTGATAATTCCCACATATTTAGGTTTTTATCTAAAGTAACCCCTACCCCTTCAACAAGCAACAATGTTTTTTGTAATAATAATAGTTCCGGCTTAGTTGCCATTTTATAATCTCTAGTCATTTTAATTAAATCTGTCAAAAGTTTAGCTACCGAAATATCTTTAACATCATTATCAACTATCATTTCTCCAATTTTGCGACAAGATAAAGCCAAATCATCAATATTGGTATTAGCTGGAACCAGCTCAAGCTCTATATGCAATTCAGCAATTCTGTTATATTCTTTATGCAAGAAGCTGATTAATATTTCAGCAAGTCCTATTCTAAGCTTGCGATCAATTTTACCCATAATTCCAAAATCAACCACACCAATATCACCATTTGCTAACAAAAACAAATTACCTGGATGCATATCGGCATGAAAAAAACCATCAACATATACTTGATTAAAATAGCTGATTACTAAATTTTCAGCAATTTTCTTTTTATCAAATTTAGTTTTATTTATTGCTTCCTTATTAGAGAAGGCAACCCCAGAAAGCCACTCAATCACTAAAATTTTTTGAGAAGAAATTTTCCAAAAAATCTCTGGCACGTAAAAACCTTGAACATTTTTTAAATTCTCCCTTAATTTTGATCCATTGGCCGCTTCATGCAATAAGTCAAGCTCATATCTTGAAGTCTGATATAATAATTCAGAAATATCAAAAAAAGTTTTTGATAAAAAGGGTGAAAAAATCTTAATAATCGTGGCTAACAATTTTAATGTCGAAATATCTCTTCGCATAATTTTTTCAATATTGGGGCGCAATATTTTTACCGCTACTTCTTGATTATTTTTTAGAGTGGCTTTATGAACCTGAGCAATTGAGGCCGAAGCTACAGCTTGGTAGTTAAAATCTTTAAAAATATCATCAAAATTATTGGCGAATTCCTTATTTAAAATTTTAAATAATTTATCTTCGCTAAATGGCTTCATGCGGTCTTGAAACTGCGATAAAACCATTGCCATCTCATCTCCGATTAAATCTGATCTTACTGAAAGAATTTGTCCAAGTTTTATAAATGATGGTCCAGCTAATTTAAAAAAAAGATATACTGTTTCTTTTTTTTTAAAAAAATAAAGGGGCAGTAGAATTAAAAATAAAAATAATAGACGGATAAAATTAATTATTGAAATCACTTTTGATTGTCTGTTGGAGGAAGATTATTTGGCTGTTGATTGTAATCAACTTTAAATTTATTTAAGTCAACATTATCAACCCCGGCCCAACTAAACATCTTGCTTAAAAGCTGAGAGATAACGTCAATAATATTTCTACTTAACTCTTGAATTCTTGATAGCACTAGCTTGAGAGCATTTCCGGCCTCGGGTGAAAGATTTAATATTTTTATTAAATCATCAGCAGTGATGATGTTTAGGACTAATAAAATTACCACCAAAGAAAAAGCTGTGGAAAAAAACACTGCAAAGGTTCTTAACGCAAAATATGAAAGAATATAATTAATCATGATTATTTAGATTTAGGACTTCCCATTTGGAAGAAATTAAAATTTCACTTGTTTACTAATGTTCACTTTTTGTTTGTAGATATTTAGTTAATGCTTTCAGTTAAATAAATTCTATACAATCAAACAAATTTATAAGATTTTAGCGAATTAAAAACATAATTACCGCTCAACCATAAAGGTTAATCTTTAAAAAGCAATTATTGTTATGAATCAAACGCCATTTCCCATTTTAAAATAAAAATTCTTCACAAAAATTTTTAGATAAAAAAATTAAAAACGAAATGCTATATACCCATACAACATAATACCAAATCCCATCTTTAAATCAAATTATAACAAAATATTTTTGTGATAAAAGTCTTTAAAAAATGAAGCTGTATATCCATACAGCTGAGGCTTTTTGAAGATTTTTTTACCAAAAATATGAAGTTAGAATTTGAATATCCTATTGAATATTTAAAGATGGGATTTGGTATAAGGCCCCATACAAAAAAAGCTTTTTAGCTTTTTTAGCAAAAATTTTAAAGAAGATGTTTATAAAATTCTTTAGTATAATTTAAAATGGAAAATGGCGTAAGTGCGTTTTAAAAATTGTAGAATTGTGAAAGTTTCAACAAAAAACTTGATTTGTAATAGCGCCATAATTTGATTTATGATATATCGCTATTAACAATAATTGAGATATTTCTTCCGCAATTTGCTTCACCAAGATGCGTTGATCTTCGATAACTAAAAAAGCTTGACAAACTAGAATATGTATCAGTTCGACAATTATTAATACTAACCACATCTGAATCAATAAGCTTTTCTTCAACATATGCCGGAAGATCAAAAAATAATTTTTGTAATTGCTTATTGTCGAAAAAAAACTTTTTGTTTTTTTTATCTTCTTCCATAAATTCATCATAAAAATCTTGGGCGACCTCATATGAATATTGTTGTATCATCGGTCCAATTTTGGCTTTAATTATTTTAGTGCCCATATTTCGCATTAATTTAACCGCTTCTCCAATAACGCCAGCTTTAGCTCCACGCCAACCAGCATGAACAGCGGCAATTATTTGCCTTTCTTCATCCCACATTAAAATTGGCGAACAATCTGCAGTTACAATCGCAATAGCAACATTTTTTAGATTACAAACAATACCATCAGCTTTTGGTAAATTTTGATCATCATAAATTTTATCAACATGATCAATCAACACAACATCTTTGCCGTGAACTTGATTTAGCATCAACAAATTGTTATATTCAAAATTGATCTTTTGTAAGTTATTTTTTAAATTTCTACGGTCTTGCAAAGATTTGTCAATTATACAATCTGTGCCAAAAAAATGTGTTTTTATCATATGGTGTTTTAAATTAGGTTATTTTTAAAAAATTTTAATTTATTGATATATTCTTGCGGATCTTTAATTTTAATCAACGATTCTTTTGCAGTAAAAAATAAACCTTGCAATCTTGTTAAAAGGAAGCGCATTGCGCTTGCTCTTAGAGCATATTTAAGAAATCTTTTTTCTTCGTCAGAGAATTTTCTAAATAATTCATAACCAGAAATTAAGTGTTTAAACTTGCTTTCAATAAATTTATTTTCATCAAAACACCAAGCATTTACTGCAATTGCAAAGTCATAAATCAATATTTCGTTAGCAGAAAAGTAAAAATCAATTATACCTGTTAAATTATTTTTTTCATCAAAAAAAACATTATCGGGAAATAAATCAAGATGAGCTGGTGCACTTGGTAATTTCCTATTCCAATTATCATTAATAAAATTTATCTCGTCTAAAATTTCTTTTTTCAAACCCCTCTGATAATCCTCTAATAAATGCTGAATTTGGTCAAATATTGATTTAAAATTTTTAACATTCAAATCATTGTATCGATTCATTAAAAAATCTGTGGTTGATAAATGTAAATTTGATAATATTTTACCAACTTCATAACAATGTTTATCATCAATATTATCATAATATCCATTAGCTTTTGGTTTTAGAGTTTTACCAGTTAAAAAACTAACTATGGTTGATTTTTTATTTTCAAAATCAACTATTGCCGATCCAGAATTATCAAGAATTGGCCTTGGACATGAAAT
>CAMASZ010000140.1 GCA_945861125.1 Rickettsia typhi
AAAACAAATTTTAAAATCTCAAAATAGTTTATTTTGATTATTTTTTTTATATTTCTTTCTTTTTAAGAAAAAAAATTTGCTAAAAAAGATTTTAAAATTAATTTAGCTTACTTATTAATTTTTGTAAATAAAACAAATAAATTTCATGAGACAAACTAAGAAAAAAACAACAAAACTTATTGTTTTTGTATCTCTAAGTTTAATTATCAACTCTTGCTATCAATTTAAGATCGATCCTCATGATAGATTAACAGGATTAACAACTCAAGAATTTTCCGATAGCGTTGTTGGTAAAAAAAATAAAGAAAAAAAACCCGAAGAATCAAAGATTGAAAAATCATCTTTGCCAATTACAAAAATGATTGCAACACCACCTCCACCTGCAATTGGTGGAGAAAAAACAATATCCTTTTATGTTACCGATCAAGTTCCGTTAAAAGACGTTTTAATTGAGCTTGGAAGAGTTTCTAACATTGACATTGATATTGATCCTCGAGTTAGTGGCGGAGTTATAATTAACGCCAAAAACCGACCATTAAAAGAAGTGATAGATAGAATTGCTACCCAAGGTAATCTTCGCTATTACTACAAAAATAATGTATTATATTTTGAACCTGATCTTCCATATTTAAAAAACTATTTTGTAGATTACATAGTTGATGCAACTATATGGGAAGATGTCCAGTCTAATATTGAAAATATCTTTTCTACATCTTCCTCGCCATCATTATCTCAGTCATCAGAAGTCTCTGCATCTCCACAATCAACGGTGACCCTAAATAAATCAGCAGGAATGATTGCTGTTTTTGCCACCAAGAAACAACATGAATCTGTAGAAAAATATTTAGAAGATGTTGAAAAGCAATCATCAGCCCAAGTATTAATTGAAGCAAAAATAATTGAGGTAAAGTTAAAAGATGAATTTAAGGCAGGAATAGACTGGACTAGTAATAAATTTATTGCTAAAACAGAAAGTCTTGGAAACTCAGTGGTAAGTAGTCCAATGCTTTCTTACACCAACAGATCTTTTAATTTTATGGGCAAAAATATTGATATGGGTGTAAAAATGTTAGAAAAATTTGGAACTTCTAGAACACTCTCTAGTCCAAGAGTTCATGCAATGAATAATCAAAAAGCGGTTCTTAATTTTGCTGATAAACTCGTTTATTTTAAAGTTGAGGCCCAACAAAGCTCTGCTTCAAATGGCAGTACAACCTCTACCGTTGCTTCAACCATTACTTCTACAAAACAGGAGGAAAATGTCGGCATAGAATTAACAATTACTCCTTCAATCAATTTGAAAACTAGTGAAGTTATAATGAATATTGCGCCTAAAATGTCCATTAAAACTGGTGAAGTCATTGATCCGGCCAGTGCCAATGCTCAGAATGTAGTTGGAGCTGGAGCTTCACAGGAACTAAGAGAAAGTTTTGTTAATAAAGTTCCAATAATTGAAACAAGAGAACTAAATACAATAGCCAAGGTTCAAAGTGGCAATGTTATTGTAATTGGCGGATTAATGAAAGAAATTACTCAAAATGATGATAGAGGGGTACCATTCTTCAATAAAATTCCAGTATTAGGTTGGCTATTTAAATCTTCTAGCAAAGAATCGACTGTAACCGAAACAGTTATTTTTATCAAGGCCACCATCTTAAACAGCTCAACTCGTCCTAATAAAATTGATAGAGATATGCAAGAAAAATTCGATACTAACAGAAGAAAGTTTTTATAGTAGATGAATTCGATTACAAAATATATACTCAAAAACGCCTTGAGAGATAAAATTTATTTGGGAATTTTCCTTACTTTGATTATATCTCTTGGACTATCTGTATTTCTTGGATCGGCATCTCTGGTTGAAGAACAAGCAACTACATCAGTTTACCTCGCTGGATCCTACAGAATAATAATTGCTATTGGCATGATTTTATTCGTTTGCTTATCGATAGGTAAGGCTTTTGAAAACAAAGAAATAGAATTTATTCTCTCAAAATCAATCTCAAGAGAAGGTATTATATTTTCATATTTTATCGGCTTCTTTATTGTCAACTTATTAATCTCCATTCCTTCATTTTTAGTAATAGCTATTATTGGCAAAATAAACTATTCTGGATTTTTTCTATGGGCAGTTTCAATAATTTTAGAAAACTTAATTTTAATCTCCTTTACCCTTCTTGCCTCCTTAATTTTAAAAAACTCATTTTCAGCAATATTTGCATCTTTTGCTTTTTATCTAATTTCAAGATTGATGGGAATTTTTGTCCTAGCTATAGAAATACCTAAAAATCTTATTGATGCCAAAAATCACATTTTAGCAACAGTCTTAAAATTTCTTTCTGTAGCATTTCCAAGGCTTGATTTATATGCTCAAACAAATTGGATAGTATATGGAATTGAAAAAATTAATAATATAGAAATAGTTTTTTGGCAATTCATAGTTTATTTGCCATTATTAATATTTATGTCTTTTCACGATTTTAAAAAAAAACAGTTCTAGGTTTGATAGCATTGCAATCCAAAATATTATCTCAGATGGTTAATTAATTATGAATCTCAAAATATTTTATTATTTAAACTCACATAAAATATATTTTTGGCTTTTCTTAAGTTTCTTCTTAATGCAAATTTTTTTATGGAAGGTAACTGAAAATATTCATCCAAAATTTGATTTAATACCTCCAGCACCTAATAAATACACAATTTCAACTTTGTCGTTTGGTGATAATGAGTTTTTATTTCGAATTTTAAGTGCTAGATTACAAAATTCTGGCGATGTTTTTGCTGGATTTGTAGCTCTAAAAAATTACAATTATTCCTATTTGTACGATTGGATGAAGGTTCTTGATAGCTTAAATTCTGAATCAAGATTAATCCCTTCTTTAGCAAGTTATTATTACTCGCAAACACAAAATATTGCTGATAACAATTATATTATTAAATACCTAGACGAATACGCCTCCAGAGATATTGATAAGCATTGGTGGTGGCTATTTCAGGCTACCTATATTGCAAAAATTAATTTAAAAGACCTAAAATTAGCATTACAGCTAGCTGAAAAATTAGCTATAAATGAAGCAAAAGATGCGCCACTGTGGACTAAACAATTACCAGCTTTTATCAGAGAAGATATGGGGGATGGTTGTGTAGCTTTTAAAATAATAAAAAATCTAATTGATGAAATTGAAAGTGGCAAAAGAATTGCCAAACCTGAAGAAATGAACTTTATGCGTTATTTTATTAATACTAGATTAAATAGCCTTAAAAATCAAAAATTTAATCCTAAAAAATGTTAGAAGAAAATATTAAAAAAATTATTAAAGAAGCATTATTAGAAGATGAAGCTTTTAATGATATAACTTCTGATCTACTAGTTGAAAAAAATAATATCATTAAATTCAAAATAGCAACAAGAGAAGATATAATATTTTGCGGTAAAGACATTATTATTAATGGTTTTGATTGCTTAAAAAAAACTCCCAAATTTAAAAATTGTAAAATTAATTTTAAGATTCTTTATAAAGATGGAGATATTGTAAAATCAGGTAATTCAATAGTCGAAGGCATTGGTTCAACAAATTTAGTTTTTGCCGCAGAAAGAGTTATTCTAAATTTTATTCAGCATTTGAGTGGAATATCTTCAATAACCAATAAATTCATGAAATTATTAAATAATAGAAAAATAAAAATTCTAGATACTAGAAAAACAATACCAAACATTAGATATATTCAAAAATATGCAGTTAAATCAGGAGGTGGTAATAATCATCGCTTCAATCTTAAAGATATGATATTAATAAAAGATAATCATATTGCCAGCTTGGGCGGTATTGAAAGAATTGTTCAAAA
>CAMASZ010000141.1 GCA_945861125.1 Rickettsia typhi
CCATTATGGGCTAGAGCAATAAATCCAAGACTAAGTTCAGCATATATTGGCTGGTAATTACGAGCAGTTTTTTTGCCAGCAGTTGAGTATCTTACATGACCAATTGCTGAGTTTCCTTCGAGTTTTTTAAGAATTTTTTGTGAAGTAAAATTATCGGCAACTAATCCATCAGCAAAATGTGCGGAAAATAATTCATTTTCCATGGCAACAATTCCAGCAGCCTCCTGACCTCTGTGTTGTAAAGCATGAAGACCAAGAGCAGTGTTTATTGCAGCATCTTGTGAGCCATATATTCCAAAAATACCGCACTCTTCGTGTAATTTATCAAACATATAAATGCTTAAGAATTTTTTTGTTATTTAACATTATCGTAATTACTCCGTGACATAAGATATTTATAAACAATCATGTTTTCTATAATTCTTTGAACATAATTGCGAGTTTCGGAATAACTAATTAATTCAATCCAATCAACAACCTTATCAAAGTTTTTTTCTTTTCTTGGGTCATAAAATTCATTAATCCATCTAAGAGTAGCATTAGGACCTGCATTGTAAGAGGCGATTGCTAACATTTCTGACCCTTCAAATTGATTTACTAATTTCATTATATAATAAGAACCAAGGCGAATATTATATCTTATATCAGTAGCTAGCTTAGTTCTATCATAGGAAATACCAAGTTCTTTTGCAACTAATTTAGCAGTATCAGGCATTAATTGCATATAACCAATTGCACCAACTTTACTAATGGCAGAAGGGGCAAAGCCGCTTTCTTGTTTTATAATTGCATGAATTAAAGGGGCGTTCTGATCGTTGATTACTTCATTAACTATTTGAAATTTTTCTTTAATAAAAAAAACGTTTTTCTTCGCTGCCACTCTAGATATTTTAACATCTAATTGTTTATCACCTATTTCATTGATTAATTTCATAATTACTGCAATTTGTCCATCAGTCGCAGAGTTATTAACTGCCCATTCAAATATCTTTGAAGCATTATCTTTATCACCAGTAATCGCTAGTAAATAAGCAATTTGTAACGCTCTTGATTCAGAAGATTTTTCAATATCGCGCTGAGAAATATCGGGATTTTTTGGCAAAATTATATCTTCTTGAGCGCCAATTGGATCAAGCAATCGATGTTTATGAATTGCTAATTGTCCATAAAAAAAGATTGGATATTTTGTTCCCATTTTATACCATTCAATTGCTCTTTCTTTGTCATTCATTTGTTCAGATGTCATGCCAAGCCAATAAACAGCTCGTGATAATGTTACTGGTTGTGAAACATTTTTGTATAATTTATCAAAATGATTATAAGCTTCTTTAGGTTTATCTAAAAAACGTAGTGCAATCCAGCCAGAGGTCCATTCTGCTTCCCAAAAATCTGGAGAATTGGTTGGTAAATTATGATATGAAAGCAAACGATATGCTATTTTATATTTTTTTTGTTTTAACATTTCTCGGCCATAAAGCTTTCTAAGAGACCACCACTTTTCAGGAAATTTTGAATCATTTGGTAAATCAACCATTAACTCAATTAAATCTTCAACATTGTTGCGAGCTTTATTCCATATTATTCGACGATATGTTAAAACTTCATTACTTCTTAATTTTCTTGGAACGTTAAGAATTATTTTGTCAATATATTTTGGTGATTTTTCAATTTCTAAAATAGCATTAAATAATTTTTTATAGTCTTCATTAACGAGATTAAGAAGAAGTTGTGCTTCATCATTTCTTCCTTCCCATAGCAATCTTTCAATTCTTTTAAAGTGTTCTTCTTCAGTTAAAAGATTTTGATATTTATTAAAAAAATTTTTTTCTTCTTCGGGGGTAAAATTTTCTTTAATCCATATTTTGGCAATCTGATTTCTTATTGATCTTCTTTCGATATCTTTTTGAGATTCAGTATTTTTTGATGTTGAAATTGAACTAATTTTTGATTCAACAAGATAAATTTTTGATTCAGTAGTTTGGGCTGGGTTAATTTTAAAATATTGCTCAGAAACATCATATGGTATATTTCTTATTACAGCTATTTCTTCAACATTTCTTTTGATTTGATTGATATTAGGAAAATAAGGATTATCCAAAACAAAATTTGAAATATCGCTAAAATTAATTTCTCTTAAATTGTTTTTAGAGCTATATTTATTCCATAAAATTAAATCAATTAGTGCATCCGCAAGAGATGGATTTTTTTTCTGACTTTCTAAATTATTATAATTTTTTTTTATTTCTTGTGCAAAAAATATGGCCTGATCATAGTTTTTGTTTTTAATTTCTTGTGAAATCTTTTTTAATAATTCAATATCATTTTCTGTAATTCCTTGCCAAAGCCTTTGTGAAAAATTGGTTTGTATAGTTTTAGAATATGAATTCACATTACTTAATAACAATAAAATAAATGAAAATAAAATTTTAAAAAATAAATTAAAAAAATATTTCTTTGAATTTTGTTTTTTTCTAAAACTCATTTTTAATTGATGAAATTAAACTTTTAATTAAGAAACTTAAGGAGATTTTGAACTCCCTAGTAAAGCAGATACTGTTGCTTTTTCAATTGTTCGAGCAGGAACCTCAATCTCCTTTTTTGTAATATCTGAAGTAAAAGCTTTATTTACAGATTGAGGAATTTTGCAGTTTAAAAATTGACAATTTATAAAATTTAAACTTTTAAATACTTTTCTATCCATAAGGGTAAAATCAACATTTTCAAATTTACAACCTCTAAAAGAACTATATGAAATATCGCATTTACCAAATATATACTCTTCATCTTTTGATTTTGTAGTTTTTTCAATAAAATGAATTGAACCAAATTCAGATTTGGGATGTTCTTTACCATTTAAAGATAATTCTTGATGAGTTGCTTTAATATATTTTTTTTGATATCTGTCTTCTTTTACATGTTGTTTAGCAATAAAATCTGATCTTAATAGGGCGATATAGTAACCGCTTGGTGTTGTCTTTATTGAATCAAATTTTTGTTTAGAAGCTTTTGATAAAGAAAGTTCATCTGTTAAATATTGATAAACTTCTTCTAACTTAGTACTATCAGTTACAGCTTTTAAAGTTTTTTTATTTTCGTCAGATTCTGTGGTTGCTTCATATAAAAAATTACCTTGAATTTGATAAAATTTTTTTTCTTGTGGTCGATAATTAGAATCTGAAGGTTTTGTTAATTTTCTTTCTTCGATAGTAAAACAACTATCAGCAGAGAAATCAACAGCTAAAGGAATTTGTAAGGCATCATCAACTTTAAATATTTTTTCACCTTGCCAGCTGTGATGCTTGAATTTTTTATCTTCATCGTATCTTTCTTTAATAGCTTTGGTGATTTTTTTAGATTCATCGGAAAGTTTTACTGATTCTTGTGAGCTTTTTTCTCTTGCAGTTATTTTTCCTTTAAGTTCTTCTATAGGTGCAGTAATTAAGGCAATTTCTTCTGCAATTGTTAAAAAATCAGTTACTGGAAATTTTGTTTCTAAATCACTAAAAAGAGCGGGATCAAGGGCTTGTTGCCAGTCTTTTTTTTTATCTGTGTTTTTTTCTTTTAGTTGATCAATTGCTAATTTTAAAGTTGGTTCTAATTCTAAAGCTTGGAAATATCGATATTTTAATTCATTTATGGTATGATCAACAATAGTTTTAGTTTCATCAGAAGGAAGAAAACTATTTTTAGTTGCATTGAATGTAGTTTTTTTATTAGTGAGTTTTTCTAGTGCTCTTGATAGTTTTTCTTTACTTCCTTTAGTTACTGAATCTTCTTGATCATA
>CAMASZ010000142.1 GCA_945861125.1 Rickettsia typhi
GTAATTACCACAATTGAAATTAGTCATTTTTATTTAAGAAAGATTAAATGATGCAGTGTAATAGTACAAATTATAATAATTTTTTACAATGAAAAATATATTGGACAATATCTATGAACATAAGCTAATAGAGGTGCGTAATCGTAAAAAAATAATATCACTGACAGAAATTTGTGCTAAGATTAAATGTTGCAATAAACCCCATGATTTCTTTTTAACTTTAAAAAATAAAAGTGATAAAAGCGAAACAGCGTTAATATGTGAAATTAAAAGAGGCTCTCCATCCGCCGGCTTGATTCGTCAAAACTTTGATATAACTGAAATTGCTAAATCCTACCAAAGAGCAGGGGCTTCTTGTTTATCAGTTTTGACTGATGAAAAATTTTTTTTGAGTAATAATAATTTTTTAGAAAAAGCAAGGTCGGTAGTTGATATTCCAATACTTCGAAAAGATTTTATTGTTGACGCTTATCAGGTTTACGAAGCAAGAATGCTCGGGGCTGATTGTATTTTGTTGATTGTTGCAATGCTTGATGATTATAAATTACAAGAGTTAGAAAAAATAGCTTTAGAGCTTGGTTTATCTGTTTTAATAGAAGTTCATAATCAAGAAGAATTACGCAGAGCTTTAAAATTAAAGAGCAGATTAATTGGTATTAATAATCGTAATTTAAAAACCTTGGAAGTTAATTTGCAAAACTCGTTAGATCTTGTAAATCAAGTTCCTAAAGACTATGTTTTAGTTGCAGAAAGTGGAATAAAATCTCTTACTGATATTAAAATTTTAAAACAATTCGGCATTAATTGTTTCTTGATTGGTGAATATTTTATGCGTCAAGAAAATATCGAGAATGCAGTTAAATCAATGCTTTTGTAAAGAATATTTTTATGTTTCATATTGCTATTATTGGTCGTCCTAATGTTGGTAAGTCAACGTTATTTAACAAATTAGTTGGCAAAAACTATGCTATTACTGATGATATTGCTGGTGTAACTAGAGATCGTAAAGAAGCGGTAGCTAGAATTGGCTCTCTTGAGTTTGTTGCAATTGATACTGCCGGCTTAGAATATTTAATTTCACAATCTTCCCTTGAAAAAAGAATGGTTGAGCAAACAGAATTTGCAATAGCTGACGCTGATTTATGTTTTTTTGTAGTTGATGGTAAGGTTGGTGTTAATAATACCGATATTTATTTTGCTAATTACTTACGCAAATTGGGCAAAAAAACAATTTTGCTAGTTAATAAATGTGAAAATTTTAATGAAGAAGTTCTTGATAAAGAATATTATAAATTAGGTTTTGGCAAGCCAATTGCTATATCGGCTGAACATAAATTGGGTTTTGGTGAAATTTATGAAGCAATTTCTCCAATAATTCTTGAATATCAAAAAACCTTCCAAGATATTGTTATTAATGAAGAAGATCGCAATGAAATTAACGATATTGATGAAGATATTGCTTTTAAAAATCATCATCTACAAATTGCAGTAATTGGTAGGCCAAATGCTGGAAAGTCAACTTTTCTTAATAAAATTCTTGGTAAAGAGAGGTTTATTACTGGTGCTGAAGCAGGAATTACAAGAGACGCCGTAGCTACTGATTTTAGTTTTAAAGATTATAAAATTCGTTTTATTGATACTGCCGGAATTAGAAAAAAATCAAATATAATCAACAAGTTAGAAAAATTATCAACAACTGATAGTTATAGAGCAATTCGTTTTGCACAATTAGTAATTTTATTAATTGATGCTAATTCGTTATTAGATCATCAAGATGTTGCTCTGGCTGGTCAAGTTTTGAAAGAGGGTAGAGCATTAATTTTTGCAATTAATAAAATTGATGAAGTTAAGGGTGATAAAGAAGTTTTTATGCGACAAGTAAGAAAACAAATCGAAGAGTTATTTGCTGAAATTTCTGGCGCTCCAATAATGGCGGTATCTGCCAAAACTGGATATAATGTAGAAAAAACCTTAAATTTAGCATTGCAAACATATGAACAGTGGCAAACTCATATTGCTACTAATAAAATTAATGAATGGTTAAAACATGCTTATTCAGAGCATTCACCAAATCTTTACAAGGGTAAAGTAATAAAACTAAAATATGCTACTCAAATAAAAAAAAGACCACCAACTTTTGCAGTTTTTGCTAATTATATTAAGCCTTTAGAGGGTAGTTATAAAAGATATTTAGTTAATTCCTTGAGAAGTTATTTTAATTTGAATTTAACGCCAATTCGACTATTATTAAGAAAAAGTGATAATCCTTATCAAAATAAAAAAGAAAAGCTTTTTTCTAAAAAAACTCATCAATCCAAAAAATAATTCCTTAAAATGAAAATAGACTGTAAAAAAGTTTTTAATATCAACTGTAATTTTGAAGTTAAAGGAATTGTTGATAAAAATAATAATGTACCGCAAATTGATAATAATTATTTATTTGATCAAAAGACCGCCGAAGCTATTTTGGCTGGCTTTATGTACAATCGGCGTGTTTTGGTGCAAGGCATGCATGGTACTGGTAAATCTACTCACATTGAGCAAGTGGCTTCACGTTTAAATTGGCCATGTATTAGAATTAATTTTGATTCACAAATAACTCGCCTTGATTTAGTTGGTAAAGATGTAATTAAATTAAAAAATGATAAGCAAATTACTGAATTTAAAGAAGGTATTATTCCTTTTGCTTTACGCAATGGTATTGCTTTGGTGCTTGATGAATATGATGCTATTAAAACCGATGTTTCTTTTGTTATTCAAAGACTTTTAGAAGAGGAAGGAAAATTTGCTTTGCTTGAAGAAAATGAAATTATTGTTCCTCATAAAAATTTTCGTTTATTTGCAACTTCCAACACTCTTGGAGCTGGCGATGATCTTGGAATTTATCACGGAACAAATCTTATAAATCAAGCACAGATGGATCGTTGGAATATTGTAGCATCTTTAAATTATTTAAGCGAAGATCATGAGATCTCAATATTAGAAAAAAAAATTTCTAATCTAAATAATAAATTAAATAGTAATATTATTAAGATGATGGTAAAACTTGCTAATTTATCAAGAGAAGCGTTTAAAAACGGCGATATCTCTAATTTGATTTCGCTTAGAACTCTTATTTCTTGGGGGAAAAATATCGAAATTTTTAAATCTATAGAACACGCTTTTGTTATTAGTTTTTATAACAAGATAATTGATGAAGAAAAACCAATAATGAAAGAATTTTATCAAAGAGTTTTTGGCAAAGAAATTTAATTTTTAATGTTTAAAAAATTTTATAAACTAATTTTTATATTTTTAATTATTGATTCATGTCGCATGCCAGATAATTTTGGTTTTTATCAACCAATTACTATGAAAATGGATGTTCCTGATGGTCCACCTGAATTCAAATCCGGATGGTATAATGGTTGTAGAAGTGGATTATCAACTAAACAATTTTCAAATTCAGTTATTTATGATCAATCGTTTAAAAATGATTTTACTGGTCCGCAATATGGCTATGGCAATTATCAACATGATCCAATTTTTCAAGCAGCTTGGAGCCAAGGATTTTTTGTTTGCACAACTTATTCAGGAACTTTTACTAGCAACAACACCATGAAATTTGCTCCATTGCAATAAGACATTGTTGCAAATCAACTTTTTTGTTAAAATTTTCACAATTCTAAAATTTTTGAAATCACTTCTTCTAGGCACGTACATTCAGGTACGCTTACCTTTCAAAAATTTTATAATCATAAAAATTTCTTAAAAAAACTTGATTTGCGACA
>CAMASZ010000143.1 GCA_945861125.1 Rickettsia typhi
TTAGATAAAAAAATTAAAAAACGAAATGCTGTATACCTATACAACATGAGGTCCATACAAAAAAGCCTTTTAAATTTTTTAGCAAAAATTTTAAAGAAGATGTTTATAAAATTCTTTAGTATAATTTAAAATGGGAAATGTTATTATACCAAATCCCATCTTCAAATAAAATTACAACAAAGTATTTTTGCCAGCTGCGGCTTATTTGATTTATTACAAAATTAATACAAAAGGAGATCAAAAATGAAATTAAAATTATGTAGTTTTACAATTTTTTGTATGATTTTTTCTAATATCTCTCTGGCTAAGGCCAATGATGTAAAAAATGAGAGAAAATTTTTTGGTAAAATATATGTTGGTTCAAATATGTTGAATGATAAAAAAATTTCACAAACTGGGGTTGCGTCTAGTGGCGCTATAGGAGATTCTTCATTTAGCTCTGGATGGATTGCGGGAGGCGCTTTGGGATATTATTTTACAAATAACTTAGCCACAGAAATTAGCTGGGACTACCGAACCAACGAACTGAATAAAGCAAACTTTTCAGATGGAAAAAATTTTAATGAAGGCGACTTTGCTTCAAATATTCTTTTCTTAAATAACTATTATAATTTTAATCCAATTATAAAGAACAAATTACGACCATATGTTGGATTGGGATTTGGCTTTGTTGAGGAGATTGATATTGATCTAAATTCTGGAGGAATTGAAAACTCTTATTCTAGTAACAGTAATCTTGGTTATCAGTTAATTGCTGGCGTAGCTTATAATGTAAACAAAGACTGGGATTTAACTACCGATTTACGCTACATACGCATTAATAGCATTACTTTAAAAAATGAAAAAGGAGCTGGCGAATTAAGAAGGATTGATTATAATCCTGTATCATTATCACTTGGAGTTATGTACAAATTTTGAAATTAACAATTGAGTCAATTGTATAGTTTTACTTAATGCATTTGAAAATCACTCCAACTAAATTGTCATTCGAACTAAATTTAGCCTTCTTATTGATATAGTATTAAAAAAGGTTATCCGACATGATGGTTTCCAAAATATCAAAATAATCAAAACATGTCTTACGCTATTGAGATAAATAAATTGTCCAAGACATATCAAAAAAAATCTTCTTTCTTTAAAGATTCACCAAAAAAAGTAGCCTTAAATTCTATAGATTTAAAAATAAAAAAGGGTTGTTTTTTTGGATTACTTGGCCCCAATGGCGCAGGAAAATCAACCATAATCAACATATTAGCTGGCTTAGTTAAAAAAACTTCTGGGCAAATAAAAATTTGCAATATCGATATTGATCAAAATCAAAAAGCTAGCAAATTCAAAATTGGTATAGTTCCACAAGAATTAATAATTGATCCATTTTTTAACGTTTATGAAACATTAGAAATATATGCTGGTTATTTCGGCATCGCAAAACCACAAAGAAAAACCGAACAAATTATTGAAGCTTTGGGACTGAAAGATAAAGCCAAGGCAACGCCGAGAAGTCTTTCGGGCGGAATGAGAAGAAGATTATTGGTAGCTAAAGCTTTGGTACATGATCCTGAAATTTTGGTTCTTGATGAGCCAACCGCTGGAGTTGATGTGGAGCTTCGCAATCAATTATGGGACTATGTTAAAAAGTTAAATAAAAATGGCACCACAATTTTGCTCACAACTCACTACTTAGAAGAGGCAGAAAAATTATGCGACGAAATAGCTGTTATTAATAGTGGCAATTTAATTGCTAGCGATAAGAAAGAAAATTTGATGAAAATTCTTTCCAATAAGGAAATTATTATATCTACCGAAAGTAAACTAGACCATAATTTTGCATTAAATTTTAAGGATATTAAAAATATTGAATATAAAAAAATTAGCCAGGAAAAATTCTCAATTAACTACGATCCAAATCAGATTGCAATTGATAAAATTTTATCCGTAATTTCAGACGCTAAAATTAATATAATTGATATATCAACTAAGCAACCAGATTTAGAAGAAGTTTTTAAACATCTAATTAATAAAAAATGAAAGATCTAATCAGTGTAGATGATTTAACCGTCAAAGAAATAAATCTAATTCATGATTTAGCGCAAAAATTTTATGACAACCCAAAAAAAGATTTTTCAGATTTAGCCGGAAAGGTTTTGGTTAATTTTTTCTTTGAAAATTCCACCAGAACTAGAATGTCGTTTGAAATTGCCGCTAAAAAGATGGGAGCAAAGGTGATCAACCTAGATATCTCATTATCCTCTTTAAAAAAAGGTGAGTCAATTATTGATACCGCTAAAACCATTAATGCTATGAATCCAGACTTTGTAGCGGTAAGACATAATTCAAGTGGATTTGTAAGTTTATTAAAAAAATATATTTATACATCGCTAATTAACGCTGGAGATGGAACCAATGAACATCCATCGCAAGCATTATTAGATTCTTTTGTAATTAAAAAATATAAGGGAAGTTTAAATAATCTAAAAATAGCAATTTGTGGCGATGTTCTTCACTCAAGAGTTGCCCGTTCTAACATTAAATTATTAAAAAAATTTAATAATCAAATAAGAGTTGTTGTTCCGCCAACTATGGTACCATATTGCTATGAAGATTGGCTTAAGAATAAATGGAATATCAAATTATATAATTCCTTTGTTGATGGTATTAAAGATGTTGATATTATCATGATGCTTAGAATTCAACAAGAAAGAATGGCAAGCGGGTATATATCATCATTGCAAGAATATTCAAAAATATATGGCCTCGATCAAGAAAAATTAAAATACGCACCAAAGGCATTAATAATGCACCCTGGACCAATAAACCGCGATGTCGAAATAGAATCAAATATTGCTGACGATCCTAGAAGTTTGATTTTAAAGCAAGTATCAGCCGGTGTTGCAGTGAGACAGGCTATTTTAAAATTTTTATGTAAAAATTATACCAAATCCAATCTTTAAATAAAATTATAACAAAATATTTTATTAGTCGTGCTAAAGCAACGAATATTTTATTAGTCGTGCTAAAGCAACGAATATTTTATTAGTCGTGCTAAAGCAACGACATGATTTTTGCCAGTCGTGCCCTATGGCAATGACACGATTTTTTAGATAAAAATTTTTAAAAAATGAAGCTGTATATCCATAAAGCTGAGGCTCGTGTCGCTCGCTTTAGCACGACTGAAAAATTTTTTAGAGATTTTTGTACCAAAAATATGAAGTTAAATTTTAATTTTTTTTAAAACTTTTAAAGATGGGATTTGGTATTATAACAAAACTTAGATTTACTAATACCAATTATTATTTTAAAATTATAACTGGTATAACAGATTTAAAGATGAAAATTGGCACTATTTTTTATCAGAAATTTTTCTTAATGAATTCATATAAATGGTTGCTCCAATAGCATTAATATTGCCATGATTATTATCAATTTTATATTTTCCTCCTCTGGCTATTGGATAAGAAAAGCTTTCACAAAAAACATCGAAGGCAATATCGTGATGATATGAATTATCGCTGTCACCAAATAAATCAAAGCAAATTTCTATTTCTGGATAATTTTCTTTTAGAAATTTTTCTATTTTTTTAGCTCTAGATAATTCCAACATTATATTGTCTGATTTTATAGCTGAAGGAATTTTGTTAATAATTGATTGTAGATCGGTATTAACTAGGGCTATGGAAGCAATTATTTGGTGATTTTCTGGACAAATTTTTCTAATTTCTGAAATATTTTTCTTCACTATTGCCTTTTTAAGATCATTTGAATTATCTAG
>CAMASZ010000144.1 GCA_945861125.1 Rickettsia typhi
GGTTTCGTTAAAACTAGATTAACTGATACTAATAATTTTGAAATGCCATTTATTATTAATACAAAACAAGCATCAAACTATATATATCAGGGCTTAGAAAATAAAAAATTTGAAATTCATTTTCCAAAAAGATTTACTTTATTTTTAAAAATTTTAAGAATAATTCCTTACAGCCTACTTTTGAAAATAAATCAAAAAATTTTTTCTAAAAACACTAGTAGTAAAAAAAACAAAATTAATGATGAATAAAAATTCTCATATCATTTTTTCATATTCTTTTGATAAAAATGGTAAGCCAATAAAAATTCCTTTAAATTCAACTAGTCAAGAATTAAAAAGTCACAATTTAACTTGGGTTCATTTAGATGGAAATAATAAGAACACTAAAAAATGGCTTAATCAAGAGGTATCATATTTAGATCATTTAATAATTGACGCATTATTAGCTGAAGAAGCTCGCCCTCGTTTAATTGAATTTGAAAATGGTTTACTATTGATAATGCGCGGTATTGAAAAATTAAATGATTCTAAAAATCAAGATTTAGCATCTATTAGACTTTGGATTGATAAAGATAGAATTATCTCAATTCAAAGAAGAAAATTAGAAGCAGTTGATAATCTTTATCAAAGTATTATAGATGAAAAACCAATTAAAAATTCAGGTGAGTTTTTATATAATTTAATCTATCAAATACTAGAAACAACCTCTATATTTCTATATTCAATAGCAGATAAAATAGATATTATGGAAAACCAGATTAATCATTTTAAAAATGCTGAATTGAGAAATGAAGTCATTGAAATTAGAATGAATTTAACAATCTTTAAAAGATATTTAATTCCACAAAAAGAAGTTATATCTAAATTAAAGAACATTAATTTTTCTTTTATAGATAATTGGGCTAAAAGACATTTTCAAGAAAATAATGAACAAGTTTTTCATATTATTGAAGAAGTTGATGAGATTTTATCAAGATCAAAATTTCTTGTTGATGAAATATCGCATTCTTTAAACGAAAAAATTAACCGCAATATGCTTAAATTATCACTTATTGCCATGATATTTATGCCGCTTACTTTTTTAGCTAGTATTTTTGGTATGAATTTTAGTAAAATCCCATTAACTAATTTTGAAAATGGTTTTTATTTAATCTGCTTTTTAATGATTATAATAGGCTGTTTACAATATTTATTCTTTAGAATAAAAGACTGGTTTTAAAATTTATTTATAAATTATATTTTTTTAAATGAAAATACTATTTGTTTGTAAAGGAAATATTTGTCGTTCTCCAATGGCAGAAGCTTTAGCTAGAAGTAAAGCAAAATCTCTTAAAATTGATGATCATATAACATTTGATTCCGCAGGAACTGATACATTACATTTGGGACAAAATCCCGATTATCGAACATCAAGAATGATGGATAGACATAATATTTCTATGAAAGATATCAAAGCTCGAATTGTTAAGCAGTCAGATTTTGAGAATTTTGATTTAATTCTTGCTATGGATAAAAATCATTTGGAGCGTTTATTAAAAATAGCAGATCAAAAATATCATCATAAAATAAAGCTATTTCTAGAATTTTGTGAACAAGAGAATTTTTGGAATAATCAAATTCTAGACCCATTTCATAAAGATATGGAAATGTTTGAAGAGGTTTATGATCTAATAAATAATGGTCTTGATAAGCTTTTTAAAAAGATATGTTGAGTTTTATCATAAAAACATTTCTTATTGAACAAAACTAATACCAAATCCCATCTTTAAAGATTTAACTAAAGATATTCAAATTCTAACTTAATATTTTTGGTAAAAAATCTTTAAAAAATTTTTTTAGTCGTGGCTAATGTGAGCAAAAACCACAAGAACTAGGGATGGCATCTCCCATAGTTTTTCTAGCAATTTTAGATAAATAATGATAAAAATATTAGATCTTTAACCTATCATAACTTAATTTTTTATGCGTTCACCAGTTTTTACAGTCTCTAATTCTAATGTTAGAAAAAAAGATTTAATTGATCAAGATACATATCATTTAAATGAACTCTCCGAAGAAGTTTCACAAACAAGAATCAAAAGTGATAGCATTTTTTTTCAATGTTCCAAATATTTTCCAAAATATTATGAATTTAAGAGAGAGGAGCAGGAGTTTCAAACTCAAGAAGAAAAACACAAACAACAACATGATGAATTATTAGATAAATACCATCAATTATATTCATACTACAAATATTTAGTAAGAGAAGAAATTAATGATACTACCAATAAAAAAAAAGATTTAAGAGAAGAAATTGAAGGTTATCTTAATTTATTTTTAGCTGATACTTCTGATAATAATCTTTTTACTCAATTAAATATTGCTAAACCAGAAATTTACCAACCTGGTGGCGATAATAAAGATTTTAAAGTATATACAGTTGATGAATCTAGATTAAATCAATTAAAAGATTTAAAAAAAACTGAATTAGCAGGCAATGAATTTAGTGGTTTAAGCGACAAATTTCAATCTTTAAAAGATCAAATACAAAGTGAATTACAACATTATATTAATTTTAATGGAAAACTCCAAAGTGAGTTTAATGAACATAAACAAAAAACTGGAAAGTTTGAAAACTTTAAACAACAATTAAATCAAAAAGATCCAGAAATATTAAAAAGTCTAGATACTCTATATCCAGATCAAAAAGATTATAAAATTAAAGAAGAAGATGATAATAAGATTGAAGAAAGATTAAATATATCTAAAACTTATTATGACAATGAGGTAAAAAAAAATAATCTTGCTTTACTTACTAGTGTACTAACTTTTGGAACATTGCCATTAGCAACTTCTATTCTAGGATATTCTACCTATGCTTTACAAAGATTAGCTAATGCTCCACTTATAAAATATCCACTTTTTTTTGTTTCTCCATTGCTTAGTCCAATTTCTGAAGCTTCATTTTCTTATTTAGAAAGATTAGCAAAGGCAAGACAAGAACAATCAGATAGTAATTCTTTTTTACGAACCGCTAATAAACTTAACTTATCAAGTCTTTTTTTATCTTTTAAAGCAGAGAATAAAGAGCTTGAAAAAAGTTTTTCTTTTTTCAAAACAAGATCAAAAATAGAAGGTAGTAGATTTTTTTCTTATAATGTGAGCAGTGAAGATCTTATTACTATACCTACTGAAATAGTTAAATTTCCTGTTGCACTTGCTTCTAAAGCAATATCTGTGCCAATTGATACATTGGCATCAATTTTAAAATTTCCTGAACAATCACTTATTAAATTAAATCCAGAAAATCGAATTCCAAAATATGCTCATCAATTTACTAAAGTTCTTTTTAAACCATTAACATATACTGGAACATTATTCTCAGGAATATCAAATTCACTTAGACAATATCAAACCCTATCATATGGTTATAATACTCTATCAAAAAATAGTTTAACCAAATCTGTTAATTCAGTTTTCTCTGCTCTTTTTCCTAGTTCAAAACCAAACACTCAATCACAAAGAAATTCACTTGATCAAAAAAAATCAGCAGAACAACAAGAAGCTTCAATCAATGAAATTTCAACTCAACTTAATTACTCAGTTCCTCTACAAAATTTTGCCAATAGCTTTGATGGTCTAAAAAAAAGAGATGGAACTAATTTTTACAGAGCAATACCAGTTCCAGAATTGTTTAAAAAATTATCTACTTCAGCACCAGCATCATCATCATCATTAGCACCAGCACCAGCATCATCAGCACCA
>CAMASZ010000145.1 GCA_945861125.1 Rickettsia typhi
TTAATTTTTCAATTTCTTTATTTTCTAATAAATTATTGCTATTAAGATATTTAAAAAATGATCTCAAAGAAGCAACGGCTCTAGCATTTGAATTGTTATGATGGTCTTGCAATCTGTTAACCAACCACTTTCTAAAATCAGCAATAACTAAGTTTTCAATATCTTGTAAAGATAAAGTTTTTTCTTTAATTCCATGAATAAACTTAATAAAATAATATATATCATTTTCATAGGAAATAATTGTGTGATTAGAATATTTTTTCTCTACCTCTAAAAAACTTAAAAACCTATTTATAAGAATATTAAATTTATCATCACACATACTAAAATCTTTTGATCTTCGTTCTATATTATCAATTTTTACATTCATATTAAATTTATGAAAAAAATTTTATTATTTTTTTTTATAACAATATTAATAAACCAAAATATTTATGCTAATGAATTGTGGAATAGCTCAAAAGGTCTTGAGTTGCTAAGTAAAAGCAAATATAAAAACGATTTTTATCAACTAGCAAATTTTTATCAACCACAAATGAATCCTCTTTATTGCTCTGCAGCAAGCGGTGTTATGATTTTAAATGCCTTAAATTATGGTAATATTGATAGTCAAAAATTATTAGAAATAAAAAATCCAAATGGCAATACAATACCTTATAAATTATACTCTCAACAAAGTTTTTTTAATGAAAAAACAGATAAAATAAAAAATAAAGAAATAATAGATTTCAAAATAATTAATAAGAATAATAATTATGATCCAGGATTAAGTTTACAAGAGTTTACAAAAATTTTAAGTAAAGTATATAAATTAAAAGTTAAGAAATATTATTTTTCATCTCTTGATCAAGAACTAATAAATGATTTTAGAAATAATTTAAAAAAAATTCTTACTGATAATTCTAGTTTTATAATTGCTAATTTTGATGGTAAAATATTAGATCAAAAAACTAATGGTCATATTGCTCCAATTGTGGCTTTTGATGAAGTAAGTGATATGATTTTGATTCTCGATCCAGCACTTCATAAAAATCAATGGTTTTGGACTTCAATAAACAATATAACAAAAGCAATGAACACTATTGATGGCAACAGTTATCGCGGTTATCTAATAATTGGTAAAAAATAAAATGAATTATATTGCATTAAAAAATCATACCACATATTCACTTTGCAAAGGAGCAATAAAAGTTAATGAGATTATTGATAAAGCTCACTCCTTTCAAATGCCAGCTTTAGGAATTATGGATTCACAAAATTTGTTTGGTGCACTTGAATTTTCTTCATTATGTAAAAAATCAAATATTCAGCCTATTCTGGGTTGTGAAGTCTTGGTAGATTTCAATTTAAATACCAATAAAAGTTTATCAAATCTTGATATTGAAAATTCATTATGCAAATTGCCTTTGATAGCCAGAAATGAAGAGGGATATAAAAATTTAATGTATATTGTCAGTAAAAGTTTTTTAGAGCGAAAAACTGGAATATCTCCTCACATTAATTTTGAAATGCTGAAGGAAAGAAGCCAAGGATTAATAGCGTTATCAGGTGGATATGAAGGGGTTATTGGCAAATTATTGATAAATGAACAACCAAAATTACAAAAAAAATACATCGAAGAATTAAAAAGTTTATTTAGAGAAAATTTTTATATAGAAATTACTAGACACGGAATTAAAGAAGAGAATTTATTGGAGGAAAAACTTATTAAAATAGCTTTTGAAGACTCTATACCGCTAGTTGCAACAAATGATGTATATTTCATTTCTAAAGACATGCATGAAGCACAAGATATTTTATCATGCATTTATGAGGGAAATATTCAAAGCGAAACAAATCGAAAAAAAAACTCTCCTGAACAATATTTCAAATCATCGGAAGAATTTTATCAAACATTCAAAGACATTCCAGAAGCAATTGAGAACACAATAAATATTGCTAAAAAATGTCATGTTATGGCCTATGAAAGACCACCTACCCTTCCTAAGTTTAATAATTCCAAAAATTTTAGTGAAAGCGAAGAATTAAGAACACAAGCTAAAGAAGGTCTAAAATCAAGATTGCATCAAAAATTTTTACTTGAAGAAATTAATTCTGAAAAAATAAATAATATTGAAAAAGAATATTTCTCTAGACTTGAATATGAGCTGGATATAATTATAAAAATGAATTTCTCTGGCTATTTTCTTATTGTATCTGACTTTATAAAATGGGCAAAAAAAAATCAAATTCCAGTTGGCCCAGGTAGAGGATCTGGTGCAGGATCAATTGTGGCTTGGGCACTTCAAATAACCGATCTTGATCCAATTAGATTTGGATTGCTTTTCGAGCGATTTTTAAATCCTGAAAGAATTTCTATGCCTGATTTTGATATTGATTTTTGCCAATCTCGTCGTGATGAAGTAATTGACTATGTTCAAAAAAAATATGGCAAAGAATATGTTGCTCAAATAATTACATTTGGAAAATTACAAGCAAGGGCTGTTCTTAAAGATGTTGGAAGAGTGTTACAAATGCCATATAACCAAGTTGATAGAATTTGTAAACTAATACCTTTCAATGCCATAGAGGCAGTAACACTAGAAAAAGCAATAGAAATGGATAAAGATTTGCAACAAGCCATAAAAGATGATCCACAGATTACTAAATTAGTTGATATTGGCTTAAAACTTGA
The DNA here is from genome assembly GCA_945861125.1 of Rickettsia typhi. Taxonomy (GTDB): domain Bacteria; phylum Pseudomonadota; class Alphaproteobacteria; order Rickettsiales; family UBA1997; genus CAILUF01. The sequence continues at coordinate 2,675 of CAMASZ010000145.1, forward strand.
AGGTCTAAATAGGCATGCTTCTACCCATGCAGCCGGAGTTGTCATTGGCGATTGCAGACTGCATGAAATATGCGCTTTATATAATGATGAAGATTCATCAATGCCTGCAGTTGGATATTCTATGAAATATGCTGAAGCCGCAGGATTGGTAAAATTTGATTTTCTTGGACTAAAAACTTTAACAACAATTTTTGAAACAGTTAAATTAGTTGAAAAGAATCGTGGACTAAAAATAGACATATCTAATTTAAAACTAAATGATAAAACAACATTTGAAATGCTTGCTAGCGGAGATTCAATTGGTGTTTTTCAAATTGAATCTTCTGGTATGCGCTCCGTGCTTCGCCAGATGCGTGCAGATAAAATTGAAGATATTATTGCTTTAATTTCACTTTATCGCCCCGGTCCGATGGACAATATTCCAACGTACATTCGTCGCAAACATGGAGATGAAAAAATTTCATATCCTCATCCACTTTTAGAACAAGTTTTAAAAGAGACATACGGTGTTATAGTTTATCAAGAACAAGTTATGGAAATTGCTAAAATTCTTGCCGGCTATAGTCTTGGTGGTGCTGATTTACTTCGTCGAGCAATGGGTAAAAAAATTAAAGAGGAAATGGATAAACAGAGAGAAGTTTTTGTTTCGGGTGCTTTAAAAAATAATATTTCACAACAACAAGCCAATGAGATTTTTGATTTAGTTGATAAATTTGCGGGCTATGGATTCAATAAATCTCATGCAGCAGCTTACGCTATGATTTCTTATCAAACAGCCTACTTAAAAGCTCACTTTCTTCCTGAATTTTTAACCGCCTCAATTAATCTTGAAATTGACAATACCGATAAAATTAATATTTTCCTACAAGTCGCAAAGAGTCATAATATTGAAGTATTACCTCCAGATATAAATGCTAGCGAAGCTTATTTTTCTATAGAAAAAATTTCATCTTAAATGGATTACAAAATTAAAATTAACAATATCAATGAATCAATTGTTCTATCTAAAACTCCAGATGATGCTTTTGGTTTTTTATGTTCAAAAATATCAG
>CAMASZ010000146.1 GCA_945861125.1 Rickettsia typhi
TCAAAAAGTTATCAATATTCTTAATAATGACTATTTCAAAGCAATATATTTCAATGACCATAAAACTGCTGAGGTATGTGGAGTTGTTAAAAATATTTTAGCAATTGGTTGCGGTATAATAGATGAACTTGAGCTTGGGGTAAATGCAAAATCAGCATTAATCTTAAAGGGAATAAAGGAGATACAATTGATTTGTTCAAAAATCAAGGCGTCCACTGATTTAGCTAATCCAGCGGGTTTTGGTGACATATTTCTCACTTGTTCTTCTGTGAAATCTAGAAATAAATCACTAGGAAAACTACTTGCTCAAGGCAAAAGTTTTGAAAAAAACGTTACCTATGAAGGAGCAAACTCTGCAAAAGTTATTGTTGCTATGGCTAAAAAATACAAAATAAAACTAGAATTGTGCGAAGAAATAAGTAAAATTATAACTGGAAGATTTTCTGCAAAAGAAATTTCTCAAAAAATTAAAAAAGCGATTTTGCAATAAAATGGTAAACAATTTTGTTTTAATTATAGATTTTGGTAGTCAAGTAACGCAATTAATTGCTAGAAGGGTAAGAGAACTTGGTGTTTATTGTGAAGTTAAAAATTACAATATAAGTTTAGATGAAATAAAAAAAGTTAATCCTAAAGCAATTATATTATCTGGAGGCCCATCTTCAGTATATGAAAAAGAATCGCCAACAATTGATAAAAAAATTTTCAATCTAAATATTCCAATCTTGGGAATATGTTATGGAGAACAATTAATTTGCCATTTATTGGGTGGCAAGGTTGAGAAATCTTCAAATAGAGAGTTTGGTAAAGCACAATTAAATATTATATCTAAATCAAGTTTTCTTAGAGATGTAAAAAATCTTCAAGTTTGGATGAGTCACGGAGATCACATTAGCAAAATTCCAGATGGTTTTAAAATCTTAGCCAACACTAAAAAAGCTCCCTTTGCAGTAATAAGTAATGAAGAAAAAAAAATATACGGAGTTCAATTTCATCCCGAGGTATATCACTCTATTGATGGTAAAATAATTTTAAAAAATTTTATTATCAAAATCTCAAAGTGCAGTGGTAATTGGAATATGAAGAATTTCAAGGATAGTGAAATTGTTAATATCAAAAAGATTATTGGTAATAAAAAGGTTATATGCGGATTAAGTGGAGGCGTTGATTCATCGGTTGTCGCCACCTTAATAAACAAAGCAATTGGTAACCAAATAACTTCAATATTCGTTGATCATGGTTTACTAAGAAAAAATGAGGGTCAGGAAGTCAAAGAGATATTTAGCAAAATCTTTAGATCAAATTTTATTTATGTTGATGCTAAAAAACTTTTCTTATCAAAACTAAAGGGAATTTGTGATCCTGAAAAAAAACGCAAAATTATTGGCAAAACATTCATTGAAGTCTTTGACAGGGAATCTAATAAAATCAAAGATGCAGAATTTCTTGCTCAAGGAACACTATATCCAGATATTATAGAATCATCTCATCCAAATAATGGTGCAAGTCAAACTATTAAATCTCATCATAATGTTGGCGGACTTCCAAAGAAGATGAAGTTAAAATTAATTGAACCAGTTAAAATGTTATTCAAGGATGAGGTAAGAATTTTAGGAAATGAATTAGGTATTAATGATAAAATAATAAATCGCCATCCTTTTCCTGGACCTGGTCTTGCAATAAGAATAATCGGTGAAATTACACAAGAAAAAATCAATATACTACAAGAAGCCGATTCGATTTACATCGAAGAAATAAAAAAAGCCGGTTTATACAATAAAATATGGCAAGCTTTTGCAATTTTATTACCAGTAAAAACCGTTGGTGTAATGGGCGATGCCAGAACTTATGAATTTGTTGTAGCATTAAGAGCGGTAACATCGGTTGATGGAATGACCGCCGAAGTTTTTAATTTTGATTCAAAATTCTTATGCAATTTAAGTAATAGAATTATTAATGAAGTAAAAGGTGTTAATCGCGTTGTATATGATTATACATCAAAGCCACCAGGTACTATTGAATGGGAATAATGACACTGTTGCAAATCAACTTTTTCTAAGAAATTTTTGTGATTAAGAATTTTTTGGAAGGTAAGCGTACCCAAATGTACGTGCGTTCCAAAAAATTTTGAATTGCGAAAAGTTCAACGAAAAAGTTGATTTACGACAGTGCCCTAATATTCAAGGTTATAAAAACCTACAAACTTTAGATTGTAGAATGATTTAAGTATCCTTATTATTGATAAAACAATAGTACAAACTCTTAATTCTCTTTACAAAAAATAATAACTAAACTCATTTTATGTCAAAATTTGACCTTCCATATATAAATCCAGTAAGAGAAGATAAAAAAATTCTCTATAAAAATGCCAGAATAGTAGATCCTAAAAGTAATTACGATCAAATTGGAGATTTACTAACCATTGGCAATAAAATTGCTGATTTTGGAAAAAAAATAAATATAAAAGCAGAAGAAGAAATTGACTGCAAAGGAATGATTCTTGCTCCTGGTTTAATTGATATCCAAGTACATTTTCGTGATCCAGGTCAAACTCATAAAGAAGACTTAACTACAGGAAGTTCTTCAGCTGTAGCTGGTGGAATTACTACAGTTGTATGTCAACCAAACACTGCACCGGTTTTAGATTCGGTAATGACTTTTGATTACCTAAGACTTAAAGCTAAAGAAAATGCATATTGCAATATATTAGCCTATGGATGTATTAGTAAAGGTATGAAGGGAGAAGAATTATCTGATATGAATTCACTTAAAGAAGCAGGAGCAGTTGGATTTACTGATGATGGACTACCAGTAATGAATGCAAATTTAATGAGAAAAGCTTTTGAATATTCTAAAAATTTAGATGTAGTAATTGCCCAACATGCTGAAGATTTAAATTTAAGTAATAAAGGTTGTATTAACGAAGGAAAAGTATCTCTTGAACTTGGCGTTAGGGGAATTCCAAATATCTCAGAATCAGTAATTGTTAAACGTGACCTAGAAATTCTTGAATCTATAGGTGGTCGCTATCATTTATTACACTGTTCAACAAAAGAATCAATTGAAGCAATTAAAATTGCTAAACAAAAAAGTTTGAATGTTACTGTTGAAGTATCACCCCATCATTTCACTCTTACTGAAGATCAAGTTCTAAAATCTGGCACTTTAGCAAAAATGAATCCACCACTTCGAAATGAAGCGGATAGGCAAGCATTAATAAATGCCTTAAAATCCGGTCTAATTGATGTGATTGCAACCGATCATGCTCCTCATGATAAAATTTCAAAAGAAAAAACACTAGAAGAAGCTAGCTTTGGAATTGTTGGAGTTGAAACCATGTTACCATTATCTTTAGATTTATATCACAAAAAAATATTGTCCCTTAAAGATTTATTAGCAAAGATGACTTGCAATCCTGCTAAGGTAATAAATTTTGATGGTGGACAAATAAAAAAAGGGGCAAGAGCTGATCTAGTATTAATTGATTTGAATCATGAATGGAAAATTGATAGTAAAAAATTTTATAGTAAATCAAAAAACTCTCCATTCGATGGATTTAAAGTTAAGGGTAGGGCTGTAATGACAATAGTTGCTGGAAAAGTAGTTTATAAAATTTAAAAAATGAAAAATAGTAAAAACTTTAAAATACTAATTATAGCTGGCTCAGATTCATGTGGTGGAGCTGGAATTCAAGCTGATATAAAAACTGCAACAGCTCATAAT
>CAMASZ010000147.1 GCA_945861125.1 Rickettsia typhi
CTTGATGTTATGGTGCAAAAAATTATTACAGGAATACACATTTTAATAAGTTTAATGAAGGCATCACCGACTGGCTTCATTAATTGGGCTCTTTCTGGAAAAATTATTCCAAAAATAGTTGCAATTACAAATGCTATTATTACTTGAAAATAAAGGGCAGGGTATTTTTTCATTAAAAATTCTAACTAATTTTTATTGCCCATTTTTTTGCCAAATAGTCTTTTATGGATAACAATTCTTCAGTTTTTAAAGCTGAAGAAAATATAATAATTTCACCGATATCGCCGTTATAGTAGCCACTACCAAATCTTCCGATATAAGCATTGTTATAAGAAACTAAAAAGTTCTTTAAAGCTACATTTTGAACTGTTGGTGTAGAGCTATTTAAATAATATCTTCTACCATCAACCGAACTTAATCTAATAATATGGAGACGAGGAGTTGGTGCTGAATAACTGGAAACGCAACTTAGACAATCATTTGGAGTATCTCCAAATTGAGCGTGTCTTAAATTTATACCACTATAATAACCTATATGTAGACACATATCTAAACCAAGACTACTGCCACCAATCATCCATGTATCAGCGTTAGTTCTTCTTTGTTCAACAATAAAAATGGTATATTCTGTTCCAACAAGCAATGATCCATTGTAATCAAAATAGCTTAAACTTCCGTCAAATTTTAAAGCTGGTAGACCATTTATCATATTATCGGTATATTTGGGACGATTTGCTAATGTTGCTTGTGTAGCATCATTTTTAGTAGTTGAAGTTAGAGTTATGTCATACCATCTACTAACCCCAGTTCCATTTTGTCTTTCAGATTCATCGATAGAATTTTCAAGAGTGGTTTCATACCACATAGTTAAATTTTTAATCGAATTAACCGGCGAAGATTGAGTTAAGTTTCTGGCGGTTTGCAACTTCATAGAGCTTACTAATCTACTTGATTGAGTGACTCCAGCAATTAGAATACCGATTATTAAAATAACAACCGATAATTCAATTAAAGAAAATGCGTTTATAGATTTATTTTTAAACATAATTTTATTATTTTTAATTTTAGTAATATTCTGATTTTGTTAATTTAAAATCTATACCAAAATCTGAAAATATTTTTTCAAAATTAGGAAAACTTGTTTTGATCATTGAACCATCATCTATTTCAACGCCTTTTTCTAGGGTTAAACCCATCACTAAAAATGACATGGCAATTCTATGATCCATGGCAGTTTTAATTTTAACTAAATTTTTTGAATTTATTTCTGTATCATTGCCATAAATTTCAAGATAATCATTTCCCATATTATTTTTTATTCCACATAAACTTAAATTTTGAGAAATCATCATTAAACGATTACTTTCTTTTACTTTTAATTCTTCTAAACCGTTCATTCTAGTTATTCCTTTGGCATAAGATGATGCAATTGCTAAAATTGGATATTCATCAATCATTGAAGAAGCTCTACTGGCTGGAATATTAATTGCTTTTAACTTACTATATTCTACTTCAATATCGGCAACAATTTCTCCACCAACTTCACGTTGATTTTTTAATAAAATATTGCCACCCATTTCTTGCAATGTAGCAATTAATCCGGTTCTTAATGGATTAATTCCAACATTTTTTAGAGTTATTTTTGAATCCTCTATCAATAAAGCTGATACGATAAAAAAACTAGCTGATGAAATATCGTTTGGTATGGTAAAATTTTTTGCATCAAATTCTTGTAAGCCAGAATATGTGATTTTTGTGCCATTTTCAAAATTCTCAGATTTAATTTTTAAGCCTAAATATTTCATCATAATTTCTGTATGATCGCGGCATTTTTCAGTTTCTATAATGGTTGTGGTGCCATTAATTCCTAGAGAAGCCAATAAAATAGCGCTTTTGACTTGTGCAGAAGCCATTTTCATTTTGTAGTTAATTGGTAGTGGATTTTTAGCACCAATAATTGCAAACGGTAACAAATTATTCTGTCTAGCTATAATTTTACTACCAATTTCAGAAATTGGCTCAAATATTCTTGCCATTGGTCTTTTTCTTAATGAGGAATCGCCAGTAAAAAAACTAGTAAAATTATATGATGAAACCAAACCAGCAAGAAGGCGAGTTGATGTTCCTGAATTTCCCATATCAAGAATATCTTCTGGTTCATTTAGTCCAACAATTCCTGAACCATTAACTTCCCAATAATCTGATTCCTTTTTAATATCAACACCCATTAGCCTTAAAGCATTTGCCGTTTTTAATACATCTTCACCCTCTAATAGGTTGGTTATTTTAGATTTTCCATGAGCTAGTGCTGAGAAAATTAAAGATCTATGCGAAATTGATTTATCTGGAGCAACATTTATTTCTCCTTTTAATGGGATATTTTTTTTGACTGATATAACTCCCATGTCTAAATAATAAAGCTGTTAATTAAATTGATAATTGAATTTATAAAGATGATGAAAACTAAATTAATTATAGCCATGGTTAAAATTATTAATTTACAATTTCCATAATCTTCTAATTCTATTAGATCTTTAGGTTCATCAAAATATATTATTTTTACAATTCTAATATAATAAAAAGCAGAAATAACACTAAAGATAATAGCTATAATGGCAACATAGAATATTTCGTGATTAGTAGAGGATAATCCATGACTAATTGCACTAATTAGAATATAAAATTTTGAGAAGAAACCAGCTAAAGGTGGAATTCCAGCTGTTGAAAACATTAATATTGTTAATGAAAATGCCATTATAGGATTTGTTTTAGATAAGCCTGATAGCGAGCTTATATCAAACATTTTTTCATCTTCACTACCGTCTTTATTCTTTATCAAAGAAACAAATCCAAAGGTTCCAATTGATATTATTGCATAGATAATCATGTATAATATGCAACTAAACATTACATCTTTGGAGACGCCCGATAGTCCAAGCAAAATAAATCCAACATGACTTATTGAACTATAAGCCAAAAGTCTTTTTAAATTTTTTTGATAAATTGCTCCAAAACTTCCTACGGCAATAGAAATAATGGAAATGTATAAAATAACCTTTCCAACAATTTCCCACACAAAAAGTGAACATATTTTTACTAAAGCAATAACAATAGTAAACTTAACAACAGTTGCAAAGAAAGTTGTTACAGAAGAAGGTGATCCTTGGTATACATCAGGGGTCCACATATGGAAAGGTGCGGCTGAAATTTTAAAAAACATTGCTGTAATAAAAATTAAAACCCCAAATATTAATAATATTGGAATTTGATTTTTTTCAAAAGAATTTATAAATTCGTTAATTGTTGAAAAATTTGTAGTTCCAGAGGATCCATAGATAATTGAAATTCCAAATAATAATATTCCTGAAGCCAAACTTCCAAGAATAAAATATTTTATTCCTGCTTCTGATGATTTTCTGCAGTTAACATTGAAAGCCGAGAGTAAATATAGTGATAGCGCTTGTAGCTCTAAACCTAGATAGAAAACAATAAAATCATTTGCTGATAAAATTATCATTCCGCCAACAGTTGCTATAATCATTAATGCTAAAAGTTCTCCACTATATTTTTGTTTACTTACAAATGACAATGATAACATTAAAACCAAAGTTAACAGTAATATACTAATT
>CAMASZ010000148.1 GCA_945861125.1 Rickettsia typhi
TTGTTCCTTTGGCAACTCCACCAATAGCAGGATTGCAAGACATTTCTCCTAAATTTTCAGAAGTCTTAGTGATCAATAGTGTTTTTACTTGATAACGAGCAGAAGCGCATGCTGCTTCAACTCCAGCATGACCGCCACCAATCACTATAACATCATAATCAAATTTTTTGATCATTTTTAATCCTACCTTCCATTTCCACCTAATCCACCACTTTTAACACTAAATTCTTTCATTGCTCTAATTGTCCAAGCATCACTTCTTTCTAGCGAAGTTATACTACTCTTTACTTCTTCAGCTTTTAAAAATTTATCTTTAGAAATTTTGAATAAGGCATTTTTAGCAATTTGTTCATATTTTGTTTTTTCTGCAGGACCAAGATCTGTTTTTACTTCCATTTTATCATTAGGTGATTTTGAATAGAATTGTAATCCATTTGCACTAGAAAAAAATTTATTATTCTCTCCAATGCAAACATACACTTTTTTACCATCATCAGTTTCTTCTGGATTAATTTGAAAAAAATAAATTTTTTTATCGGTTTCTTTTTTTACTAGATTTGTTTTAGTTATATTTTTTTGTGTAACTTGATTTGCTAGTGTTGTTAATTTTTCTCTTGTATTTGTACTATCGAATACAAATGGTGTTTCAAGTGTTGCATCTGAATAAAATTTAAATCCAAATTTATCTTTTTCAAATTCTTCAGTTTGCTTACAAAATGATATAAAACAATTATTAGTTCCTAATCTATGAGAATAATAATCATAAACTTCTTTTGCTTCATGTTGATGTTCTAAAGTTTGAGTGGGAATATTTCCGCTTTTTTGCAAGTCTTTTGATTCTAGTTTTTTTCCTTCAAATTGAATTAATCTACCATTTAAATGCTGATTTTCATCAATTGAAATAGCATCAATTTTTAAGTTCTGAAACTTTAAAGCAACGGTTTCAAATGAAAAACTTCCTTGCCCCATATTAGCTTTTAAGGCATTAATTGAATATGCCGATGTGTCTCCGGTTGGATAAAATTGACCATCAGAGTTTTTTACATAAATTGATTGATCGATAATAATTTCACCCTTTGCAAGAACTCGAGAAGTTGGTCTTGTTCTCCATACCATTCCTGGTTCATAAAAAGTTTTACTTTCTGTTCCATTGCCAACTAAAACTTTAGCAAAACAGCCATTACCTAAATCTATCCAAGCTGTATCCATTTTTGGATTATTAAAAATAATTTTCACAGCATTGTTATCGCTTTTAACTCTCGATATTGTGATTGCTCGTTCACAGCCAAAAGCGCTATTTGGAAATGGTTCTTGTAAAAATTCTTTTACTCTATCAAGTTTTTTTTGATCGTGTCCATAAAATGATCCTGCGGATAAATCTCTTGCAGAAGTTTCATTTAATTCTTCAACTTGAGTAAATAATACCGAATATTTTTGTAAATTTTCTTCAATTTTTTCTTGCATTCTTTGATTGCAAAATTTAGCCGTTTTCATTTTGGCTCTAGCAATTTCTTCTTCAGAAAGTTTTTCTAGATCTATTTCTATATTATTTGCTATAGTTTTTCCGTCTACAAGATCTTGAGAATATTTTTCTACTTCTTTACTAAAATCTTGTAAATGTTTTTTAATATCTTCTACTTTAAAATTGTCTTCATATGCTCCTATTGGATCCATAATAGTTTTAGCCATGGCTTCTTGAAGTGAAGTTTTATCTTTTAAATCAACATCTTGCCAATATTTTGATTTCTTTTTTATAAAAGTTCCACCAAGTGCTATTTTTTCTAGTTTGGATAATCTATCTATAAAAGAACCTATATTTATTCTATCATCATCTGTTTTTTCTCTTTTTTCTTGAAGTTCAATTATTTTCTTTTGGTAAAGTGCTTCGTAGGCTTTTAGTCTGGTTAAACTTTTTTCATATTCCAAACATAGCTCATATATCTCTTTATTTTCTTTTTTTGTTTCTTCCAAGAATTTATCGGCTTCTTGTTGATCTAAGAATGTTTTATTGAGTAAGTTTTGATCAGTTTCTGATTGAGTTAATGAAGTTAAGCAATAAATTGGAGCACTACCTTCTTCAGGAAAATCTGAAATTTTGGCAATATTGTATAAAGGTTTTGCATTTGATAATGATGCAGATTGAACTGATTGTGATAATTTGCTAAAGCCAGAACTGCCCTCAAATGACGTAATTGCTACAAAATCTTGATATTCAGTTTTTGTTTGTAAATCATCAGTACCTTGCAGTAAATTTCCTTCATTTAGTTTTTTTGAATATTCACTGTCAGAATCAATTGTATCTGATAAGGCTTCTGATAAAGTTTTTTGCTTTTTTTTAGCTATAGAAGTTGAATCATTTTCAATTAAGTATTCTTCTTCCAGTGTTGTCTTATATTTTTTATAGTCACTTCGATCAATGTATCTACCAGTTAATAGATTAGAAAATTTTGCGGTAATTGCTTTGGCATCCTTATTATCAATTCTAGAAATATATGTTTTTCTTAAATATCTTTTAATTTTTTCGGCAGCATCCTCTAGTTTTGATTGATGGTCATCCTTTGTTTTTGGTAAGAATTCTTCACTTTTCTTTTTTTCTTTTTTAATTTTTACTAATTTACTTTCTAAAGTTATTGTTTGACCTGCATCAAGATATGTTGTTTTTGGATCCGAACTTCCAGAAACAAGAACTAAATTGACACTTTGTTCAATTGGAGAAAAATTTTGATTTGCGCAAAATATGACTGAATTAATTGTTCCCTCAGTTTGATATTCTGATGATTTAAGATCTGAATAATGACTATCATGATCTTCTAAATTTTCTAATATTTCGCCATCAGTTATATTACCGCTAGAATCAATCTTTTTTTCTGTTGCTAGAGCTTGTGCACTATTATATTCGTACCAAGAAAAGTCTAAATCCTCAGTTAATTTATATTTTATTATTGCAGATGGTTTTTTTATCGATAAAAAAAATTGAGGCTTTCCTTCCTCATCTTTTTTTAATAGAGTAGGATCAGGTTCTTTTATTGGCTTACTGCCATCTGTTTGAACTTTAATTTCATTGATTTTTTTTATTATTGCTGTTAAAGAAAATTTTGCTTCATCTTTTGAATCAGAAAAATCTAAAATAACTTCGATCTTGTTATTATCTTCATCGAATAATGTTAAAATAAACTTTTCTTCAGATTGTTTGGAACTAGTGGTTCTTTTAATACAAATTTCGTGATCACTTATTGATGCATAGTCTGTAATGCCATCTTGCTTTGATTTTTCTGCAAATCGGGCAGTAATATTTGCAGCAAAAATGTTGGTTTTGGAAGCTTTTGTAACTGATTCATTATTTTTATTAATTTCTGTAAATAGGTCATCAAAATTTAGTGGATCATATTCATGTGATTCATGTGAAGATGGTGGTTTGGATTTATAAATTTCACTATAATTGACTTGTAAGTTTTCGGCTTTGTGTTTAATTGATCCTTGAATTTCTGCAGGTTCATATTCATTTAATCTTCTTCCCTCTGATTCTGCTGCCGATACCGGTGCTGATGATGCTGGTGCCGGTGCTGATGATGCTGGTGCCGGTGCTGATGATGCTGGTGCCGGTGC
>CAMASZ010000149.1 GCA_945861125.1 Rickettsia typhi
TAGGATTTATTTTTTTTATTTCCAAAATATCCATTTTAAAACAAAAAATAATTTTTTTATAACATTAGAGTGAGACTGGTATTATAACATTTCTCACTTTTGAAAGTCGGTATAGAATTGCAAATTCTAATTTCATATTTTTGGCTAAAAAAGTTAGAAAGTCTCTTTGAATAACTTTTTAATTACAAAATGCAAAATGGTTCCAACTCCGACTCCGACAAGCAAATCAATATATATGGTTGTAAAGATTATTGCTAAAATTATAAAAAATTCCTTTTTATTTTTATAAAAAATTTTGATAAATAATTTAACATTAATCATATTGATAGAAATTAGTATCAGCATGGCAGATAATACGGACAGGGGAATCAAATTTAAATAATTATTGAGGAAGACTATCATTAATAGCAGAGATAATCCATGAGTAAAATTTGAAAATTTATTATCAGCTCCATAATTAACATTAGCAGTACTTCTGACAATTTCAGTAATCATTGGCAGACCGCCACACATTCCGCAAATAAAATTACCAAATGAAACTGCTCTTAAATCTTTTTTAAGTTCGGTATGAGTTTTGGCAATTTTATCTAATGCTATTGAAGAAAGAACTGTTTCAATAGTTGCTACTGCATAAATTGTAATAACTGAAAACCAGAATTTGTAAGTAAGTATTAAGCTAAAATTTGGTAAATTAAGAGCCTCTCTTATGTGTGATGAAATGTGAACAAAATTATCTGGTGCAGGATGAGCAAACTCTTTAAATAAGAAATGCTGATTGTTTTTGAGATCAATAAAATGAGCAATAATAATGCCAGAAATTATCACAAATAAATAAATTGGAATAACTTTAAAAATTTTGTGTTTTTTTTCTAAGATATTTTTCCAAAATAAAATTGTTATAATTACAAAAAGACCAATTAAAAAATTTTCAATTTGCATGCCTAGAATTGCTAAATAAAGATATTTAAAAAATTCAATAATACTTACCTTAGGAGTTTGATAATTTGTTAAAATGAAAAATTGTTTTAAGAAAACAATCAAACCAATTGACATCATCATTCCGCGAATAATACATTCAGGAAATTTTCGCATCAAAATTGGAATTTTGGTAAATGATGTTATGAATTGTAATATGCTCGCAATTACTATGGCACCTAAAGTATAAAGATATCCTTGATAATCATTGCCATTGCCAAGCCTTTCAACTGAATCTAAAACTATTACTATCAAGCCAGCAGCTGGTCCATTTATTGCGAGTTTATTGCCACTAAGTTGCGATACAATTAAACCACCAATAATAGCAGTGATAATTCCTGACATTATTGGAAATGATGACGCATTGGCAATTGCAATACATAATGGCAGGGCGATGAACGATACTAAAACTCCAGAAATAAAATTAGCTTTATATTTAGATATCATAAGATTTAAAGAAATTTATTATATTATTGATAAAAAAACTGAATAGAAAATTTATGATCATCGCAATAATTATGGTTAATTTCATTGTTAAAGGAATATGAAATTTTAAGGTATTAACTGTTTTTTTATTGAAGAAAGCCGATTTAAAAATTGGGAATATATAAAAAATATTTATAACACTTCCGCAAATTAAGAAAATTAGTGCTGAGTAATGATGAGTTTTTAGTTCTGAATCAATCATAAATTCTTTACCGAAAGATCCCGGTAAGTAAGGGATGCCAATAATTGATGCTCCACACAATGTTAAGCATGCTATTAATAATCTTATATTTGGGGCAATCTTTGTAACTTCTCTAGTATTATGAATATTATAAATATTACTAAAGATTCCGGCAATAAAAAATAAAGTAATTTTACATAGCGAGTGAGAAATTATGTGAAGAACTGACCCTATAATAGCAATTTTTGTGGCAATTAAAGTTGAAGATAAGATATAAGATAATTGACTGATGGTCGAATAAGCGAAACGATATTTTATTTTGGTAGTTTTATAGGCGCGATATGCTGAGTAAATTGCGGTTAATCCGCATAAATAGAAAATCCATCCACCAGTCCAAAAGTTGTCAGTCAATTGTTTTGTATAATTAAGTGAAAAAATATAGACAACTATTTTTATTATGGCTAAAGATCCTGACTTTACAGCTGCAACAGAATGAAGTAGAGCACTTACCGGAGTTGGTGCTGATGTTGAGCGAGTAATCCACTGATGAAAAGGAATAACACAATTTTTACTAATTCCAAAAATAAGCATTCCAAGAATTATAGAAGCTAAATAACCATGATTACTGAAATTATTAGAATTTTGTAATGAAAAATCTGTTGAAAAATTATAATATTTTAAAATTAAAATGACTGGTAAAAATAAAAAAAGTGAACAACTTATATGGGTTGCTGTATATAGTTTATAAGCTTTTTGAGTTGATTTATTTATTCTAATTAAAATTATTGGTGCAGTATAAAGAATCATTAGAAAGTAAAATAGAAAGAGAGTTTCTAGATTACCAGAATAACAGTTGGCATAAGTGAATGAAATAGTTATAAAAATATTAGTAAAGAATTTATTTCTATTTTCAAAATAGTGCAGGTGCTTAAAATATGAATATGAGTAAAGTATAGAAAATAAAAAAACTATACTAATTAATATTCCAAAAAAATATGAATAAATATCGCAAGTAAATTTTAAAATTATTAAACCTAAATCTAACTGAAAGAAATCCTTGGAAATATTGATAGATATAGATCTTTCTATACAAATAATGCTTATTAGAATTTGAACTAAAAAAAATTTATTACAATATTTCTTATTCAAAAAACATAATTGTGATAAAATAAGTGGTAATATAATTAGTAATGTTATGTTTGGGTTCATAAGATGTTGTTAAATTAATTTTTAATAAATTTAAATAACAATTCTTAAGATAACCTTAAGGAGATTTAATTTTTAAACTCAATAATTACTGAGGTTTGAGAATCTTTATTTTCAAAGTTAATTTCGCCATCATGAATTTTAACAATTTGTTTTACTATATTTAATCCTAGGCCGCAGCCTTTCACATGTTTAGTTTGATAGGATTTATTAGCGCGAAAAAACTTAGTAAAAATTTTATTTTGGTCTTCAGATTTTATATATTCGCTTTTATTTATTATCTTTATTGATAAGTATTTCTTATTGTTATTTACAAAAAATTTAATCGGATTTTCATCTAGACCATATTTAATTGCGTTATCTAAAATGTTATTGATCATTATTTTAAAATATGTTTTGTTAATTTTAATTGGAGTTTTTATCAATGAAAAATCAAATTCTTTTTGGAGAGTAAATTTTCTATTTTTTAAATTATTTTCAAACTCATCTATTGTTTCGTTTAATAGATTATCTATATCGCAATATTCAAAATTTCTTTTATCAATTTCACTTTCAATTCTTGATAAAATAAGAATTTGATTAATCAAATGATCTGTCCTATCAACTGCAGTAATGATATTATTGAAACTTATTAATTGACCTTTGTGGTAATTATCTTGTAAAATTTCAGCTTGTAATCTTATAGCAGTAAGTGGAGTGCTGAGTTCATGAGCAACATGGTTGGTAAATCTTTTTTCAT
>CAMASZ010000150.1 GCA_945861125.1 Rickettsia typhi
TATGGCTTGATTCTACAATGACTTACTCAAGTGCAATTTTTGATCATCAAGAAGTTGATTTGTCCATTGCTCAAATAAAAAAATATCAAAAAATAATAGAAAAATTATCTGGAAATTCAATTTTAGAAATTGGTTGCGGTTGGGGTGGATTTGCTGAAGAAGCAATTAAACAAAATTATAATGTTAAAGGTCTAACAATATCAAAAAAGCAACAAGAATACGCTATAAAAAGATTATCTAACTACGCAAATAAAGCTCAAATAGTATTTCAAGACTATCGAGATGAAAAAAATATTTATGATAATATTGTTTCAATTGAAATGTTTGAAGCGGTAGGAATGAAATATTGGCAAGAATATTTTAAAATATTAAACAATTCTTTAAAAGTTGGGGGGAAAGCAATCTTACAAATTATTACTATCGATGAAAATGTTTTCAAAGATTATATAAATAGAGTAGATTTTATTCAAAAACATATTTTTCCTGGTGGAATTCTTCCTTCTAAAGAAAAAATTCAAGAGCTTGCAATTAGTAATAACTTTGTTATAAAAAGTGAATATGCATTTGCTAATGACTATGTTAAAACTTTACATATCTGGTTGAAAAATTTTGATAATAAAGAAAGCGAAATTATTAAACTTGGATTTTCAGAGCAATTTATACGCAAATGGAGATTTTATTTATCATATTGCATTGCAGGATTTACAACCAAAAGAACTGATGTTGTTCAATTTGAGTTAATTAAAAATTAATAATATGAAAATTTTAAAAATTGTTTTTTTGGTGTTTTTTATTTCATTAAATTCTAGAGCTGAAGATAAGACAAAAGATATACCAATAGTTATAAAAGAGAATTTTACCAATCATAATTTGATAGGTTTTTACGATTTAAAAGTAATGGGTTTTAATATTTATAGAATAAAATTATGGTCTGAAAAAGATTATTTTTCTTATCAAAATAAGTTTGCTATAGATATTGAATATAAAAGAAATTTCAATAAAGACAAATTAGTCGAATCTTCAATCAAAGAAATTAGGAGAATCAATGATGTTTCTGATGAAGAATTATTATTAAGTTATCAAGGTCAATTACTAAAATTATTTAGTGATGTTAAAAAAGGTGATCATAAAATTCTAATTTACTCCTCCAATTCAAGCTTAAAATTATATCATAATAACACTTTAAACGGACAAATAGTTGATCCAAAATTTGCTCGCTATTTTGTTGATATCTGGCTTAGCGATAAATCGCTATATCCAAAAATGACCAAAGCAATTATTAATAAAAAATAAATGAATAAGAAAGATATTATAAATTATTCTTTATTAGCAATTCCATTGGCTTTTGTAGGGCTACCAATATATGTTAATATTACAGATTTTTATGCAAGGGATTTCAAAATTGATCTATCAATAATTGCATTTTTACTAATTATAGTAAGATCAATTGATGTTGTACAAGATCCTTTAATTGGTTATTTTTCAGATTATTGTTTAAAAAGAAAAATTTCTCATAAGAAAATAATTATAATTAGCTCTATTTTTTTAGCAATTAGCTTCTTTCTATTATTTAATCCACCAAGGCAATTAAATAAAGATGTTATAACTATTTGGTTCTTAATTTTTTTAGTTTTAACTTATAGTTTTTTTAATTTTGCTTTAATTAATTTTGAATCAATCGCAATTTTAATTGCAAAAAATCAGCAACAAAGAATAAGAATAAATTCTGCTAAAGAGTTTTGCGGGCTAATTGGAATTTTACTTGCTTCTGCGCTACCTTCGATAATCTCAAACGCTATTTCATCACAACAAAGTAATTACTTTTTTTTAGCTCTAACTTTTGTTTTGATGCTTCTTTTTATAATAATATTTTTCTTTAGAAAAATTGAAATAGAGGAAAAAATAGTTAAGCATCAATTTAATTTTAAGAAGATTATTAAAGAAATATGGCAATATAAAATTTTTTGTAAGTTCATTTTAGTTTTTTTTATTAACTCAATTGCAGTAAGTGTTCCAGCCTCAACAGTAATATTTTTTATTAAAGATATTTTGCATCAAGAGAGTAAAATTGGACTTTTTTTAATAATATATTTTTTATCGGCTGGTCTATTTATTTTTATGTGGAGAAATCTAGCTTACAGATATGGAAAAATTAAGATCTGGATCATATCAATTATCGGTAGTATTTTAACTTTTTGCGGTGCTTATTTTATAGGTGAAAGTAATTATCATTTGTTTTATTTGATTTGTTTTTTATCTGGAATGTTTTTGGGTGCAGATCTAATAATGCCACCTGCTATAATTGCTGATTTAATTTTTGATAAAGAAGATAAAATTTCTACTTTTGTTTCATTATGGAACATGGTTAATAAAACTGCTTTAATGTTAGCTTCGTCTATTAGTTTGTTTATACTAGATTTTTATAACTACCAACCTGGTTTTGTGAGTAACAATACAAATCTTGTTTTACCCATTGTTTACGCGTTAATTCCATGTATTATAAAACTTTTAGTTATAATACTGCTTTTAAAATTTAGCTCAAAAAATAAATATTTATGAAATTTAAAAAATTATTAATCAATTTCTTCATTATTATGTTTTCTTTTTCATGCTCATCTCATAACCCTAAAATTTATGCTAATAATTCACCGCAATTCGATATTCGTAACTATTTTCGTGGTAATCTTGAAGCATACGGAATTTTACAAGATCGAAGCGGTAAGGTTATAAAAACATTTACAGTAAAAATGAAAGGTTCATGGAAAAATAATCAAGGAACTCTGGAAGAGCATTTTATTTTCTCTGATGGTAAAAAAGATCAACGCACTTGGAATTTGTCAATGATTGATGATAATAATTTTATTGGTAAAGCTCATGATGTGGTAGGAGAAGCTAAGGGTGAACAATACGGTAATGCAGTTAAAATGAATTACATATTGACAATTCCTGTAGACAATAAAAAGTATGACGTAAAAATTAGTGATTGGATGTATTTGGTTGATAAAGATTCTCTAATCAACGTATCAGTTCTTTCTAAATTTGGATTTCGTGTTGCTACTTTAACTATTGGATTTAAGAAATTGGGAATCTAATGAAAAATTGTTGGATAATTGGTGCTAGTTTTGGAATAGGTAGAGAGCTTGCCAAAACTTATTTCCAAAATGGATATAATATAATAATATCAGCTCGAACTATTAGTGAGTTACAAATTCTCAAAGATGAAATAAAACAAAACTCCAATTCAGAAAATTCGGTTTTTGTAGTTGGTCTTGATGTAACTAATTATGACTCCATAAAAAAAGCTTTAGAAATCATAATTAAACAATTCAATAAAATTGATTTAGCAATTTACGCTTCTGGAATTTATCGCCAAATGAATTTAAGAAATTTTGATATTGATTTTTCTAAACAAATTCTTGATATTAATTTTACTGGAGGTTTAAATTTTCTGCACATTATAACTCCAATTATGATTAATCAAAAAAGTGGACATATTGCTTTAATTGCAAGTGTTGCTGGCTATGTCGGATTACCAGAATCAATGGTTTATGGAGCATCTAAGGCAGCCATGATTAATCTATG
>CAMASZ010000151.1 GCA_945861125.1 Rickettsia typhi
AAAGTTTTAGAAAATACTAAAATGTTTCGAGCTACATTATTTAGACAAGATTAAAAAAAATATAAATGGCTTATTACTTAGATTTTGATAAGAAAAAATATAATTTAAGCATAAAGTATAGTTTTTTTATAATTTATAAAAAAATAGAAACTTTAATTTTTGTTTTTTTATGCATTATTTTTCTATTAACCTCAAAAATACACGAAGAATATAGTAAAAAAGTTTCATATTTTTTTGTTAATATTTCGGCCCCAATTTCACAAATAATCGCCTTTCCTATCAATACTGTAATCATTTTATTTAATAATTTTAATGATTTGATTTTTGCTAAAAAAGAAAATAAAGCTCTAAAAGAGGAATTAGAAAAATTAAAATTTTATTACATAAATTCACTTAATATTCATCAAGAAAACAAAGAGCTTCGCAATGCATTAAACTTTGTAAAATCAAGATCAACTAACTACAAATCAGCTCGTCTAATTGGAATAGCCAATCAAAATTTTGGTAACAAAATTTATATTGATGCCGGTAAAAATCGTAACATAAAAGAAGGCTCAATTGTTATTGGTAATTTTGGAGTTATTGGTAGAATTCAACAAGTTGACGAAGATATATCGAAAATAATTTTAATAACTGATTCATTATCGCATATCCCCATCATCGCATCAAAAGCAAGGGTTCGTGGCATTCTAGTTGGAAATAATAGTGAATATATGGAAATTAATTATCTCAACAAAAATAACCGCATCGAAATTGGAGATCAAATTTTTACCTCTGGAGATGGCGACACTTTACCACCAGGTTTATTGATTGGCGTAGTTAAAAAGATTAATAAAAATTCAGTATTCGTTGTTCCAGTAGAAAATATCAACAAGGTAAATATTGCCACCATTATAGAGTTTTAATTATGCCAAGATGCTTGTTATGGCTAATACCATTTCCAATTTTTAATTAATCACATAAGGTATAAAGATTTAAGTTCAAATTTTTTGCTAAAAATCCTTAAAAAGCCTCAGCCGTATGGATATACAGCTTCATTTTTTAAAGATTTTTATCTCAAAAATCGTGTCGTTGCCTTGGAGCACGACTGCCAAAAATCGTGTCGTTGCTTTAGCACGACTAATAAAATATTTTGTTATAATTTGATTTAAAGATGGGATTTGGTATAATTTTCAAATTAAAATAAGATTCGTGATAAAAAATTTTTTATTTCTTTATTAGTTACCTTTTTTAAAGATTGATTATGAGACATTGATTCAATTAGCTTTACAGCCATATGAATTTGGGAATATTTTTTAATCATAAAACTTATTTCCTCAATTACTGATCTTGAAATTACTAGTTGCTTACGTGAAAATAAATTTGATAGTAATAACTTTACCGTTTCTTGACTTGGATCCTTAATTTCTAAAGTAAAAATATTTTTTAATCTTGAATTTAAATCTTTGAGTAAAAATTTCTCTTGATTGTCAATTACTAAAACAAGAAATGCTCGGCATTCAAATGCAGAATTAATAAAATGAAACAAGGCAGATTCTGAGTTAATCGATGAGCAATTATCAATAATATAAAATTTTTCTATTTGAAAAAGATTGATTGGATTTATAAATTCAATATCTCGGTAATTTATAAATTCAGCTTGATAATTATTAGCAAAAATATTTAATAAGTGAGTTTTACCACAACCTTGATCACCCTTTAATATTATTGATTGAAATTGTGATTGTAAAAAATTTTTTTGAGTAAAAAATTTCTGTAAAAATTTTTGTGCCGAAATATTTTCGTTATTAATTATAAAATCAGATTCTATAAATTTATCGATATTGTTGTTTGCCCCAAAATCAAAAATAAGCTGTTCCACAAATATTTATTTTTTTGTTGTATCTAAATTATTATAAAAAAAATCTAAAGTAATTTTAGCAACATTTTTTTGAGCTTCTTTTTTTGAATTACCAATTGCGGAAAATTTTAAGTTAGATCCAGGAATTGAGATATTTGAAATGAATTTAGGAGCATGATCAAGTCCGCCACTTTTAATAGTTTCATATATCGGCAATTTTTTGCTTCTTGATTGAATTAGTTCTTGCAATTCTGAAACCGGATCTTTTGGTGGCTCTTTATCTTTTAATAATAACTCATTCCATAATTCCAGTATAAATTTTTTTACTTCTTCATAAGAGGAATCAAGATATATAGCTCCAATTAAAGCTTCCAAAGCATTTTCTAAATTTTTTTTATTTGAATTGCCACCTAATTTTTTTTCACCAAAACTAATTTGTAAGGCCTCATTCAAATTTATTTTTAGAGCAATTTCAGCTAATGTTTCTCCAGAAACAAGGCTGGAATGCCTTTTAGAAAGAGATCCTTCTGATTCTTGGAGAAAATTTTTCATTAAAAATTCAGAAATGACTAGAGATAAAACCTTATCTCCCAAAAATTCTAATCTTTCATAATTATTTTTAACATTACTATTCTTGTTTAAACTTGGATGAGTAAGAGCCTCTTCCAAAAGATCAAAATTTTTAAATTGATAATCAATCAATTTACAAAATTCTAATAAACTATCTTTCATAATTACAATTTTTGAAAAATTCTTTTAAACCTTATTGATGAATACCATTGCCATATCTTCCAGAAAGGAGCATTATTTGAAAAGAAAATAATGGTAGCTTTGCCAACTAAATTTTCTTCAGGAACAAAACCAACTTCATTTAAAAATCTACTATCTCTAGAATTATCACGATTATCACCCATCATAAAATAATGCCCCTGCGGAATTTCATAAATTCCTGTTTCATCTTGAGGAGTAACTCCTTGATCAAGAGTATAAAACTCTTTTTTGTTGGGCAATATTTCTGTAAACATTCTAAATTCTGCCTTCTTGTCGCCATTGTTATCAACAAAAATATCTTTATAAACCTTCATGATTTCTTGATTATTTATGTATAAAATTCCGCGACGAATTTGAATTTCATCTTTGGGCAATCCTATTACTCTTTTAATATAATTTATCGATGGATCACTTGGCAATCTAAATACTGCAATATCGCCTCTTTCAGGAGTTTTTTTTAATATTCTTCCTGAAAATAAATTAAAACCAAAAGGAAATGAATAGCGACTATATCCATATGAATATTTGCTTACAAAAATATAATCACCAACTAATAAATTTGGCAACATTGATCCAGATGGAATATGAAAAGGCTCAAATAAAAATGATCTAATAATTCCGGCAAATAATGCAGCCAAAATTAAGGTTTTAAAAAAGCCAAAAACGGAACCGCTATAAATCATCTGCTTTTTAAATAATTCCTTAGAGTCTTTTTGAGGATTTTTGGTCATATTATTTTTTAATTATTAAATTCTTACCATCCATTTCAATTGGTTTTTCTATTGCTAGTAAATTTAGAACTGATGGCGCTATATCACTCAAATTTCCATTTCTGATACTATAATCATTAGCGTTGTTAGTAACTAATATAAAAGGAACTGGATTGGTAGTATGTGAGGTATGAGGATTATAACTTTCGTCAATCATGCATTCTATA
>CAMASZ010000152.1 GCA_945861125.1 Rickettsia typhi
CATACCAGCTAACACGCGATGCCAAGCAATTGTTTGAGCAATATCTTTAAGTTTTTGATCTTTTTTGGGCATAATTAGGGATAATACATGAGCGTAAATATAACTACCAGTTGTATGGCCACTAGGGTATGAATAGCCGTTGCTTGCAGGAATTAGTGGCATAACTGATTTATCGGTAAGATAAGGTCTTTTAATTGCCCAATAGTCTTTAATATGTCCAGTTGTTTCTCTAGAAGTTTCAGAAACTCTATCTAATAATTGATATAATTTTGGAAATTTACTTCTAACTAATTTTGGATTAATTTGTAATACTATAGTTTCTGGTCTTAATTCTTTTTCTTTGGCTGCCTGATCAATGTCTTCTTTTTTAGCATAAGACTGAATGTTTTTTACTTGATTAATTTCGTTTTCCCATTGACTACTTCCAACTTTAAAAGGTTTATCAATTAGTTTTGGCGAAATCAAAGTTCCTTTAAAATAAGGATCGGCAATAGCGGAATTAATAAAAAGGGTAAATATAATTAAGGTTAATTTATATAATTTCATATTTTTATTTATTAATTTAATCTTTAAAAAATTTTATAAAGCTAGAAAAAGTCTTCAATATATGAGCAAAATTTAGAATTCTATATTCAATTTTAATTAAAATTTATAAGGATTTTTAAAATTAAATAGGCACTTTAACATTTTTAATTTGAAAGTAATTGATCTTATTTAACCCATTTAAATTTATATTTCTGACTAAAAATAAAAACTTATTGACGAAAATATTTTGTTACATTGATTAATTTTCAAGGATTAATTTTTAAGTCAAAGTAGTAATAGTATATAATTGAAAAAAAATTATTAAACTTTTTTATAAAAATTATACCATTTCAGGAAGAACAATGGTTATAGAGCCATTTTCAATGTCAATTTTGGGAAAAAATTCATCTTTAAATGGAAAATTTTCAATATTTTGATAACCCTTTGGAATATTTTTTGAATTAAACTCAATCTCAATAATTGCTCCAGCACCATGATTAAAAACATTAATTACTTTACCTATCTTTATATTCTCTCTTATAACATCAAGACCAATCAAATCAACAATATAAAATTCATTTTTTTTGTTTTCTTTAAAATTACTACGATCAGTAAATATTTCCATACCACGAATTAATTCTGCTTTGTTGCGATCATTTATATCATTTATTTTTGCAATTAATATAAAATCTCTTACAGAATTGGAGCCAATCGAAGCCTTGTTTTTATTACTCAAACAAAGCTTTATAGTTTGGTTATTGATATCAAAAAGATGGTATTTTTCAATGTTTTTATAATCTTCCAAGAAAACTACTATTTTAACTTCACCCTTTATACCAAAAGCAGATATAACCTTAGCTACTAAAACTTTTTTATTCATTTTCAACCTCCAATTTTAACATTTGTTCAAAAGTTGGTCGCTTTCTAATGATAGAAAAATTATTATCGTCAACTAAAACTTCTGGAATTAAAGGACGACAATTATATTCATTAGACATTGAAGAACCGTAAGCACCAGCATCACAAAAAACAAAAAGATCGCCACTTTGTGGATTATTAACTAAACGGTCTTTTGCTAAAATATCTGTACTTTCGCATACTGGTCCAGCAAAATCATAAACCATTTTTAAGCCATTTTTTTTAGAAACTGGCAAAACTTCATGATAAGATCCATAAAGGCCTGGACGCATTAAATCATTAATGCCAGCATCTATTATTAGAAAATTTTTTAATGATGTTTCTTTAACGTAAGTTAATTTGGATACTAAAAAACCAGCACTACCAATAATTGCTCTTCCTGGAGCGATGACAATTTTGACATTCAAATCCGCAGTGATTTCTTTGATTAATTTTATATAATCATTGATTAAAATGGTGTTTTCATCTTTATAAAAGATTCCTATTCCACCACCAAAATCTAGGCTCTGAATATTTAAACCATTATTTTTTAGCTTTAAAAATAATTGACGCAATTTTTGAAAAGCAATTTTAAAAGGATCAAGACTAGTAATTTGTGAACCAATATGAGTTGAAATACCATAAACTTCCAATGCCTCAAGCTTTGAGGCTATTTTATATAACTCCTCTGCCTCTTCAATATCAACCCCAAACTTATCGCCTTTTTTTCCTGTTGAAATTTTATAGTAAGTTTTAGCATCAACATTAGGATTAACTCGTAATGAAAATTTAGCTTTTTTATTAAGCGATTTTGCAATATCATTAAGCAAAAACATTTCTGCACGAGATTCAACCGAAAACTCTTCAACATTATTTTCTAAAGCATATTTAATTTCATCATAAGTTTTACCAACACCAGCAAAAACAATTTTTTTTGGACTAATACCAGCTTTTAATGCTCTAAATATTTCACCAGATGAAACTGCATCAATTCCAGCACCAAGTTTAGCAAGGATTTTAACTAGATTTATATTGCAATTAGCTTTAATGGCATAGCATATTTTATAATCCGAGATTTTATTTGATTTAAAAGATAAGTCGAAATTTTCAAAATTTTTAACTAAAGTTTTTTTTGAATAGCAGTAAAAAGGAGTTGCAACGGATTTTACCAAACTAGTTATTGCTACATTTTCAACAAAGATTTCTTCATTATCATTAACATTTTTGTAAGAAAAATATTTCATATTTATTCATAAGTTGAATACATGTAGGGAGTAATTGAATCAAATTCAGCAGAACAAGAATCAACTCTTTTATAAGAGGGATGTAATTTTAATTTGCGACGAATTTCACGAACTTCTTTTTCATTTAAGCCACTAATATTAGCAAGTCTTTTATCAGAAAAACCCATCTTTTTTAAATTAAAGAGATCTTCATAATTTCTAGGTAAACCTTCTTTTTTAATTTTATTTTCAACTAAAATTAATTTTTCAATTTGTTCTAAAAACCACATATCATAGCTACAAATTTCATTAATTTCTTGAATCGAAATTCCCTCTCTAATTGCTTGAGCAATTATGAATATTCTGTTTGAAGATGCTATTCTTAATTTTTGACAAATAAATTTTTTCCGTTGTTCATCATCCTCAATTGGAATTTTAATTTCATCTAAACCAGATAAATTAGATTCTAGAGAACGAATAGCTTTTTGAAAACTCTCAAGAAAAGAGCGCCCTATTCCCATGACTTCGCCTACTGATTTCATTGAGCTAGAAAGAATATTTTCACTTCCTTTAAATTTCTCAAAAGTAAATTTTGGAATTTTTGTAATTACATAGTCAATAGTTGGTTCAAATGAAGCAGGAGTTATGCCACCAGTAATATCATTTTTTATTTCATCAAGAGTATATCCAATAGCAAGTTTTGCGGCAACTTTAGCAATAGGAAAACCGGTTGCTTTAGATGCTAGCGCAGATGATCTTGAAACCCTAGGGTTCATTTCTATAACGGTCATTCTGCCGTCTTTAGGATTAATGGCAAATTGAACATTAGATCCACCAGTTTCAACACCAATTTCTCTTAATA
>CAMASZ010000153.1 GCA_945861125.1 Rickettsia typhi
GCTCCCACCATATTGTAGGGATTAGAAGTACCAGCAGATTTTGCAACTATATCATTTATTCCAACACACTCAAAAACTGCACGCATAGGACCCCCAGCAATAACTCCAGTTCCAGAAGGAGCGGATCTAAGATAAACTTTTGCAGAACAATATCTTGCAGAAATATCGTGATGAATTGTTCGACCTTCTTTTAACGAAATTTTTATCATCGCTTTTTTAGCAGATTCAAAAGCTTTATTTTTAGCGTCAGTAACTTCTGTTGCATTACCCTTTCCATAACCAACTCTTCCATTTTTATCACCAACAACAACTAGAGCAGAAAATGACATATTTTTGCCACCTTTAACTGTTTTAGATACTCTATTAACAGATACCAAAACCTCTGTTAACTCTTGAACAGATTTTTCTTTTTCTTTATTTTTTTGCTTAGACATTATTTTTGCAATTAAAATTTAAGACCCGCTTCACGACATGCCTGCGCAAGAGCCATGACTCGACCATTATACTTGTACTCTCCCTTATCAAATACAACTTTTTCAATTCCCTTTTTTAAGCAGGAGGTTGCAAACTCCTTTCCTATTAATTTTGCTTTTTCTACACCAGTTATTTTTGGAAGGTTTTCCACATTTAAAGTTGAATATGAAAGTAAAACACTGCCAGAAATATCAACTAATTGTGCGTAGATATTTTTATTTGTTCTGCAAATAACTATCCTCGGACGCTTAGATTTGTTGCTTTCAGCTATTTTGTTTCTCACTCTATATTTTCTTCTATCTTTATTTTTTAACATAGATTTTAATTATTTAAGTTAACTATTTTTTCTTGCCTTCTTTTCTTAAAATAAATTCACCAACTTTTTTTATACCCTTGCCTTTATATGGCTCAGTTTTTCTAAAAGACTTAATCTCAGAAACTACTTGACCTATCAAGACTTTATCATCTCCAGAAATTATAATTAAGTTTGGCTTTTCAATAGTAGCATTAACCCCCTTTGGTATACAATAAAAAATATCATGACTATATCCCAAGGTTAAACTTAAAATCCCTTTATCAACGGAAGCTTTATAACCCACCCCATTTATTTCTAGAGTAGTAGAAAAAGATTTTTGTAAACCCTGAATAATATTTTTTAGATTACTCCTATCAAGACCTAAAAATCTAGAAGAACCAGTAAAATTTTTATCAACAGCAATTAATTTCAAACTTTTATTGTCAATTTCAGCTTTAACGGAATTATTTAGGGTATAAGTTTTTTTTACTTTACCAGAATCAATTGTTATAAGCTTGTCAGCAATATTTACTTTTAGATTATCTGGTATTGAGATTGGTAATTTTCCTATTCGAGACATAATTTTTTATTTTTAAACTAAAATATTTTTAAAAGAAGTTCGCCACCCAGCTTATTAGTTCTTGCAATATGATCTGGAACAACTCCACTTGATGTTGATATTATAACAGTTCCTAGGCCATTTTTTACTAGAGGGATACTTTCTTTATTACAGTAGACTCTTTTTCCTGGCTTTGAAATAACTTTTATTTCATTAACCACAGGACTAGAATTGTGATATTTTAAATTGATTATAAATTTATCAATTTTTGATTCGCCTTTAACTTTAGCAAAGCTAGAAATATAACCTTCATCTTTCAAGATAGACAATATATTTTCCCTAATTTTAGAAACAGGTGAATCTATTGAGATTTTTCTTGCCAGATAGCCGTTTCTAATTCTTGCTACTAAGTCTGATACTGAGTGATTAAAATTCATTTTTACCAACTTGATTTAATTAAACCAGGAATTTGACCCCAAGAAGCCAATTCTCTAACCGCGATTCTGGACATTCCGAATTTTCTAAGATTTCCTCTAGCTCTACCAGTAATTGCACATCTATTCTTATATCTAATTCTAGAGCCATCTTTGGGAAGTTCAGAAAGCTTGATCTGAGCATTTAATCTTTCTTGAAAAGAAAGAGAATTATCATTAGCTATATCTTTTAACTTTTGCCTTTTATCTCTATGAATTAAGGCAGTTTTCTGTCTCTTTTTATTTCTTTCTATTATTGATTTTCTTGCCATATTTTACTTTATTGGAAAATTAATTTTTTTTAAAACAAACAAAGCTTCTTCTTTAGATTTTGCTGTAGTTGCTATAGTTATATTCATACCAAAAACTTTAACTATATTATCTAAATCAACCTCTAAAAAGATATTATGTTCTTTAATACCAAAGCTATAATGATTGCTCTGATTAAAACCTTTAGAGGATAACCCTCTAAAATCTCTTATTCTTGGCAAAGCTATATTGATTAATTTATCAAGAAACATATACATTTTTTTACCCCTTAGAGTAACCCTGCAACCAATTGGTAAATCTTTACGAAGCTTAAAAGTTGATATGGCTTTTTTTGATTTTGTTAATACAGCTTTTTGTCCAGAAATATTTGAGAGCTGGTTTAGGAGATATGATAAAAGTTTATTATCGCTATCAACAGCTTTTATTCCAACATTTAGACTTACCATTTTCAACCTTGGAGCAGCAAGATTATTTTTGTAAGAAAACTTGTTTTTTATATCCGGCAAAGCCTCTTTATATAATTTTTCTGTAAGTGTTTTCATTGTTTATGAGATTTTTTTTCCAGTTTTTTTTGAAACTCGATACTTTCTTGTAAAAACTTCTTTTTCACCGCTCTCAATGATAAATTTAATTTTTACAGCCTTACCATCCTCTTCGTGAGAAATATTTGAAATATGAATTGATTTTTCAACTTCAACAATTTGACCAGCAGATTGAGAAGTAGGCTTTTTGTGAATTTTTGCGAAGTTAACACCCTCAACAATAACTCTATCATTTAAAATCGACTTAATTTTTCCAATTTTGCCTTTTTGGGAACCGGTAATAACGATGACCGAATCACCTTTTTTAAATTTATTTGCCATTTATAAAACCTCCGATGCGAGTGAAGTTATCTTCGGGAAGTCATTCTTAACTTCACGAGCAACAGGACCAAAAACCCTTGTGGCAATTGGTTCATTATCTTTGCTTACAAGTACAATAGCATTATCTTCAAATCTTAGTACACTACCATCGGGTCTTCTTATTTCTCCAATTGTTCTAACTATAACACCTTGAGCTTTTTCTCCTTTTTTAATTTTAGAAGTTGGTGATACGGATTGGATTGAAACTATTATTTTGTCACCAATCTTTGTGATCATTTTATTAGAGCCACCCAATACCTTGATGCACCTTGCAATTTTAGCACCCGAGTTATCAGCAACAACTAGTTTAGTTCGCATTTGAATCATATTCTCTGAAATTTAATTTTTGATTTAATTTTTAATTTTCCATCTCTTTAATTTTGAGATAGGTCTAGAAGAAACTATTTCTACTTCTTGATCAATCGATAATTCTTTACCCATAGAGTCAACCAAATAATTTTTAT
>CAMASZ010000154.1 GCA_945861125.1 Rickettsia typhi
TTCGATCAAATTAATAATTATAATAGTGAACTTTATTGGCGATGCAGATTTTCTCTTACAAAATATCATCTACCAACAGAAAAGAACACTGCTCAAGAACAAAAAACTAGCTTTGAAGTTAACGACCTAATTAATAAAATTTCTGTAAAAATTTTAAATAATAAAGAATCTATTTTAGATAATGAAAATAAAAAAATGGATGATAAGGATCATCAAAAATGTCTAAAAATGGGCTATGAACTTTATAGCGAAGATCAGATGAAAATTAATGATTATTTCAGCTGTAGAAAATCTTTAATTGAAGATAGAGAAGCGGTTCCACCATTTGGTAATGTTGATTATTTAAAATATCGCAATAAATCTTATAACTTAGGCTATGTTATTGATAATCGCATTAAAGAATCAATCAAAGAATATCAAAAATTAAAAGAAATATATCCAACTTGCGTAAAGTATAACATTGTAAGTATTAATTTTAAAAGATGTAAACAAGCACAAGACAATATGAATCAATGCTTAACTGAAATTAATCGCAAAAAATTTCTAAAAGAAAACGAAGAAAGGGTTAATTGCCAAAAACAAGCATATATAAGATATGATGATGATTTACTAAAAAATAATAACAAACAAAATGAAGAAATTAAAAAGACTAATCAATCATTTGACTATCAAAATAATAATAATTTTTCTTCCTTAGGTCTTCAAGAATCTCAGTTTTCTGCTATAAATATTGATAATAAAGAGCAGGAAAAATTAAAAAAAGAAAGAGAAAAAATCAATTCAAGATCGGGTCTTTATAGTCGCTATGAACTTACTAAGTTAAGACAAAATTTTATAACTGCTTGTAATAAAAATTCTGATCTAAAAACAAAAGAATATGCTCAAGAACTTACCAATGAATGTAATGAAAAAGCAAAATTTCAAACTATAGAAGAAGAAAAATAATAACATTTCCACTTAATAAATGATAAATTAAGCAAGATATTTTTGCCAGTCGCGCTAAAGCGACAACACGATTTTTGAGATAAAAATCTTTAAAAAATGAAGCTGTATATCCATACAGCTGAGGCTTTTTTAGAGATTTTTAGCCAAAAAGATGAAGCTTAATTTATCATTTTATGATGGAAAATGGTATAATCTGTTTAATAATGTCAAACTCTTTCTTTTACTAATTTCAAAAACTCTTCAATTCCAAATAAGGCAATGAATGAGCCCATTCTTGGGCCTTGATCTTGACCAAGTAAAATTTGATAAAGAGCTAAGAACCAATCACGCATGTTTTTTTCATAACCGTGATTTTTACCAATTAAAAAAACTAAATTTTGTAATTCAGTAGTATCATTTTTTTTATCTTGTGAAAGATTTTTTAATGCAGTTGCAAGGTCAAGAATAGCTAATTTTTCTGATTCAGTAGCTTGACGATATTTTTTATTTTTCTTGATAAAATCATTATAATAATTAATGGCACGATCAACCATTTGCGCTAAAAGTGGTGATGATTTTTTATTTAAACCTGCTTGATATTTAGAGATAAAGCCCCATAAAACCTCATCATTTTCTGGATTACAAGCCCCTGCCAAATTTAATAATAATGAATAGCTAATATTGAAATTTAAGGATTGTTGCGGAATATTACCATTGTGAATAAAAAATGCTGGGTTTTCTAATTGCTGCTCCGGCGTTTGCTCAATAAAAGATTGTGCAAAAGTTAAATATTCATCCATTGCTCTAGGAATTACATCAAAATATAATCTCTTAGCAGTTTTGGGTTTTTGATACATAAACAGTGACATTGATTCACTAGGAGCATATTTTAACCACTCTTCAACAGCAATACCATTGCCTTTGGATTTAGAAATTTTTTCACCAGTATCAGATAAAAACATTTCATAAGTAAAATTAATTGGAGGTTCACCGCCAAGAATTTCGCAGACTTTACGATAAATTTTTTCATTAGGCTGGTGATCTTTGCCATAAATTTCATAATCAACACCAAGTGAATACCAGCGAGCACCAAAATCAATTTTCCATTGTAATTTGCAACCACCTTTGGTTACGACAACTTCTTTTTCTTTGCCATTTGGAGCATTATAAATTACCGTTCCCTTCTTTTTATCAATTGCTTTAACTCCTTTATCAACAACAATTCCTGTTTCTTCATCAATTGGCATGAAAGGTGAATAGGTTTCTTGACGCTCAGTTCCAAGGGTTGGTAGCATTAAATCCATTAACTCTTCATATCTTTCTAGAACCTTAAGCATTGTTGAATCAAAAGCGCCAGAACGATATTTATCAGTAGCTGAAATAAATTCATATTCAAAACCAAAAGAATTAAGAAAGCTTTGAAGGCGAGAATTCATGTGGTGACCATATGATTGATGAGTGCCAAATGGATCTGGTACTGCGGTTAAAGGCTTACCTAAATTGCTACGCACCAAATCTTGATTAGGAATATTATCTGGTACTTTGCGTAGGCCATCAATATCATCAGAAATGCAAAACATTTTAGTTGGAATTTCTGGTGCAATTAATGAAAAAGCATAACGCACCATTGAAGTGCGAACCACTTCACCAAAAGTACCAATATGAGGTAATCCAGATGGTCCATAGCCAGTTTCAAATAATACAAAACCTTTACTTGGAATTGTGCCTTTTATTTTTTCATAAATTCGACGCGCTTCTTCAAATGGCCATGATTTACAGTTTTGATAAATTGTCTTAGAGATCATATTTATTGCGTTTATATCGTTTTATTATTTAACTTCATTAATATTTTTTCCAGTAATTTTTTTAGTTAAAATATTGTTAACTTTTTGTAATATTAAATTTTCTGCTACTTTAGCTAAGTCTTGTTGAGCTTGAATTATATGGTCTCGTGATGATTTTTCTGCAATATGTTTTTTTAAAATTTCAATCTTTTGAACAATATTTTTTCTTTGATCAATTTCTATATTAAATTGAGTATTTTTTAAATCATTTTCTAATATTTCTAAATCTTTATTTGCATCAACAATTGCCTGTGTTAATAAACGATTTTCCATATCATTTTGAGCGTTCTCTAGCGACTCTAATAAAATATTTTTTATTTGTATATCATCAATATTGTGATTTGGCAATACTGTAATTTCTTGCTTTTGTTCGGTAACTCTTTCTTCGGCACTAACCGTTAATAATCCATCTGCATCAAGGGTAAAGGTAACCTTAACTCTAGCCAAACCAGCTTTCAAAGGCGGAATATTTTTAATTTCAAATTGAGCTAATGATCTGCAATCTTTAGCAAACTCTCTTTCACCTTGAGTTATATGAATTTTCATGGCAGTTTGATTATCTGCATAAGTTGTGAATTCTTTACTTTTTGATATTGGGATTGTTGAATTACGAAAAATAATTTTTTCAACTACGCCTCCC
>CAMASZ010000155.1 GCA_945861125.1 Rickettsia typhi
TATATTTTTATTTTTTATAGAAAAATTATTATTGTCAATATAAACCAAGATCTAGCAAAAATTGACGGTGTAAAAGTTGAAAAAATTAATTTTATGTTTTTAATCTTATTAACAATTACAATCGCTATTTCAATTCAAATTGTTGGAATATTTTTAATGACAGCATTACTTGTTTTGCCTGCATCAATTGCAAGAATATTTTCTAGATCTCCAATGCAAATGTTTATCTTAAGCCTGCTTATTGGATTAACTATCTCAATAACTGCCTTTAATGTTGCAAATATTTTTAACTTATCAATTTCTCCGACAATAATTTTTTTATTTAGCATTACATTTTTTGTTATTCTAATGTCATCTATAATTCTAAAAATATATTCAAAATATTTTTTAGATAAACTTAAAAAATAAATTTGTTATAACATTTTTCATTTTAAAATAAACATTCTTCACAAAAATTTTTAGATAAAAAAGTTAAAAAACGAAATGCCGTATATCCATACAAAGTAAGGCCTATATAAAACAAAGCCTTCTAGCTTTTTTAGCAAAAATTTAAATAAGATGTTTATAAAATTCTTTAATATAATTTAAAATTAGAAATGGTATTACTCATTCAAATATACAATCTTAAGTAGGAAAGTAATCATTAAGGCAGAGTTGATTTGTATTGACGCGTACAAAATAAAATCCGGTCTATACCCTTACAAGCTAAGGCTTTGTACTTAGCGCTAACAGGAAATATAAAAATTATAATTTATGCTGAAAAATAACAAAGTAGCAGTCATTTTATTTAATCTTGGTGGACCAGATAAATTGGAGTCTGTAAAACCCTTTTTGCTTAATTTATTTAATGATAAAGCGATTATAGGACTTCCTCAGCCCTTAAGGTTTTTATTGGCAAAGTTAATATCAAGTAGAAGAAATAAAAAAGCTCAAAAAATATATCAACAAATCGGTGGCAAATCACCGCTTCTAAATATTACTCTGGCCCAAGGTTATTCGCTAGAAAGAGAATTGTCGTTTTATGGTGATTATAAAGTTTTCACAATAATGCGCTATTGGCATCCTTTTGCCAGTGAAGTAATTGAAAATATTAAAGAATACCACCCCAGACAGATAATATTGATTCCGCTATATCCACAATTTTCAAGTTCAACAACCCAATCATCAATTGATGATTTTATGAAAAATTTTG
This sequence comes from Rickettsia typhi, assembly GCA_945861125.1. Lineage (GTDB taxonomy): Bacteria > Pseudomonadota > Alphaproteobacteria > Rickettsiales > UBA1997 > CAILUF01. The sequence goes on from CAMASZ010000155.1 coordinate 1,193, forward strand.
ACAACAAGGAAAATTGTAATATTAAGATAGTGTGCTGTTATCCAGAAGATGATGAATTTATTAAATCTCATGCGATCTTAATCAAAAAGACCAGCGAACAATTATCAAGTGAAGAATTAAGCAAAACCAGACTGTTATTTTCTGCTCATGGACTACCACAAAGAACTATTGATAATGGCGATCCTTATGTTTTTCAAATTAATAAGACTGCTCATAAAGTAATTCAGTATCTTGGTAATATGGTTAAAAAAAATGTAGAAGATATAGATTATAGGATTTGCTATCAGTCTAAAGTTGGCCCAATGCAGTGGACTTCACCTAGTCTTGAACACGAGGTTAATAAAGCAGCAATAGATAAAAAAAATGTTATAGTGATTCCAATTGCTTTTGTTTCTGATCACTCCGAAACACTTGTAGAGCTTGACATAGAGTATAAAGAAATTGCTCACAATCTTGGCATAAAAAAATATTTTAGAGTTCCGTCATTAAATGTTGAAGGCCATTTTATTAAAAGTTTAGCCGACATATCTAGGGCAGTAGTAGAAAACAATGAAAATACAATGTTTAGCGGTCAAAAGCCTTATCGTTTATGTCCAAAAAATTTTAAACTCTGTCCAAACAAAAATAGTTGTCAAATATGATTATAGTTGAAACCGATATTAAAAATAAAAAATGGCAAAATGAAAAAAATATTTGTAAATTCTTTGAGAAGATCTGCAGAAAAATTATTTCATGTACTGAATTAAAAAAAATTAAAAATACACACACTATTCAAATCAATATTTCTCTAGTCTCAAATCAGCAAATAAAAAAAATCAATTATCGGTTTCGTAAAAAAAATAATCCAACTAATGTTTTATCATTTTCAAACCTTGATGAAAACTTAATAAGAGAAAATGGCTTGATTAATGTTGTTAAACCTTTGAAATATTTAGTTCTAGGCGATATAGTTTTGGCATATGAATATTTAAAAAAAGAAGCCATTTTACAAAAGAAAATATTCTATGACCACCTAACTCATATGGTTATTCATGGGGTTCTTCATTTAATTGGATATGATCATCAAGAAAATTTGCAAGCAGAAATAATGGAAAATTTAGAGGTAGAAATTTTAAGTAAATTTAATATAAAAACACCTTATTAGTATTGTTTGATAACATTTCAACTTGAAAGTGTAATGTTTTAATTTTAATACCAAATCTCATCTTTAAATGTTTGAGTAAGATATTTAAATTCTAACTTCATATTTTTGGTAAAAAAATCTTCAAAAAGCCTCAGCTGTATGGATATACAGCTTCATTTTTTAAAGATTTTTATCACAAAAATATTTTATTATAATTTGATTTAAAGATGGGATTTGGTATAAAATCGTGTCGTTGCTTTAGCACGACTGAATAAAAAGTTTCGTTTGCTTTAGCGCGACTGTTGCAATATTTTGTTATAATTTGATTTAAATATGGTATTTGCTACAACTTAGATTACCAAAGCTTGATTAACTATGTTTTGTATATAAATGAAGAATATGTTCTTAAGTAAAACTACTTGAAGTTTGAATTGGTTTTGCTTTATACTTAAGAACATTTTAGAATTGTGACTTAATCTTAATTTTTGATTAGTTTTATCACAAAATATTCCTAGAAATATTAGGATTTAATCTCCCTGCTTGCAAAAAAGAAATACCTATACTGCTAGCTAATTATTTTATTTAATTATCTTGGCCAGTTTTGCTTTTTTTGCAAAATTTTTTAAAATGAGAAATAGCATAATATTTCTTCAAATATTTTATCGAAAAAATTATCTCAAAAACCAAAGCAAAATAATTAGCAAACAGTTCCTAATTAATTTGTAAATTAATTTTTAAAAATATGACAGAAAATCAGTTTGACATTGTAGTTATTGGTGGAGGCCCAGGGGGCTATGTTGCATCAATTCGCGCAGCTCAACTTGGTATGAAAACCGCTTGTGTTGATAAACAAAAAAACTTAGGTGGAACTTGCTTGAATGTTGGTTGTATCCCTTCTAAAGCAATGCTAGAAATATCTCATAAATTTCATGATGCAAATCATCAATTTGCAAAGCTTGGAATTAAAATTGATAAGCCAGAAATTGATGTAAAAAAACTTATCCAAAATAAAAATAACATTATTGAAGGCTTAACCTCGGGAATTTCTGGCT
>CAMASZ010000156.1 GCA_945861125.1 Rickettsia typhi
AGGATGTTTTAATAGGAGTATAGATTTATTTTTTGGTATACGCTTATATTCTTTAATGAAACAATAAAGCGATAATAGAAAATTTAGGAAAAATATAACAGCTTTGCCCAAATTTGAAAAAATTGGTTGCGGGGGCTGGATTTGAACCAACGACCTTCAGGTTATGAGCCTGACAAGCTACCGGGCTGCTCTACCCCGCGATAATAAACTGATACCTAATTTACAGACTTGATTAAACTAAATTAAGAACCGTTTTTAAAAATTTGTAAGTACAGTTTTAATAGTAAAAATTTATGATCTAACTTTAGGTTAAGCTAGATGATATTAAATATTTTTTATCTATCAATAGACAATATAAATTATCTAAAATTATTTTTTATCTTCAGCATCAGGCATTATTTTGTTGATATAGGCTCTCCTAACAACAAGATGACAAATCAAATTTACTGAAATTATATTTACTAAAATCAAAAATAAAATTTTAATTAATAATTGTAATGAAAATTTTTGTAAGCAAATACCCACTAACAATAAAGGAATTGCATAAATACTGGCAATAATTGCTATATGCGTCATGACATATATTTCTTTAGCTCTAACAAAGGCAACTATTGAGAGTAAGAAAAAAATAACACTAAAAAAGTTAATTATATAAATAACTATACTCATATTTTTTTACGATTAAAAAGTAAAAATAATATCGCCACTAGCTCAAATAAAAATAAAATCAAAATAATATCGAGTATTTCAGATAAATTTGCTACGGCGTTTACTAAAATAATAATTGATAGTGCTAGAAATATTAAATAGGAACAAAGAATTTTTTCATAAGAATTATGAGCTGTTAAAAATTTTACTATCAACAGCACTATGGATAATATAATAACAGTAGAAATAAACATTTAATACACTCCTTTTAAACTTTCATTTTCATTAATATAATCAATTTCATTGGTTTCAGTATTATTATTTATTTCTTCTGGTTCTTTTATTTCATCATCTAACTTAAATGATTCAAAAAATATATTTTCCTTAGGTGTTTGTGGGGTAGGGTATGTTCCTGATTTGCGATCAATTTTAACAAATTTTACACTAGCTGGAATTCTAAATGGGGTAGATGGGCTATTTTTTAGAGCTTCTTTCATAAAATTAACAAAGATAGGTAGCGCCACCGATGCTCCTGTTTCTTCCTTTCCTAACGATTTAGGATTGTCAAATCCAACATAAACCGCTACAACTAAGTCTGCTGAAAAACCAACAAACCATGAATCATAGGAATTATTGGTGGTTCCAGTTTTACCAGCAATAATTTTTCCAATTGATCTAGCTCTTGCTGCGGTTCCTCTTTCTACAACGCCTTGAAGCATATTAGTAATTTGATAAGCTGTTGCAGAATCAGTCACTTCTTCTCTATTTTCTTCAATGATTGGCATAAAAATTTCGGGAAGATTTTTGCCGTCATATTCTTCAACATTTTTTATAAAACAATTTTCACAATTTCTTTTATCTCGTCGATAAATTGTTTTTCCTTCGCGATCTTGAATTTTTTCTATCATTGATGGTGTAATTTTTTTACCACCATTAACCATCATAGCATAAGCAGTAGCAAGCTTCATCACTGTTGTTTCAGTTGATCCTAAAACTAAAGAGTATATTTTTTGTGGATTATCATTTATACCAAATTTTTTAACCACTTCTACAACTTTATCTAAACCAACTTGATCAGCCATTCTAACCGTAGTTACGTTTCTAGATTGCTCTAGTCCAGTTCTTAATGTAGTTGGGCCATAAAATTCGTTAGAGTAATTTGAAGGACGATATGGAGGCAATCCAAATCCTTGATTTAAAGAAATTTCTTCATCCATGATTATTGTTGCTGGGGTCATATTATTTTCTAGCGCAGCAATATAACCAAATGTTTTCATTGTTGAACCAGGTTGTCTCATTGCTTGAATTGCTCTATTAAACTGATTTGGCGCATCAACATAACCACCCGTCATCGCTAAAACCCTTCCACTATTTGGATCTATAGCAACAAATCCACCATTAACTTCAGGTATTTGTTTTAAATTATATATTCCATCTTTTTTAGCCTTTTCAACCAAAATAACATCACCAACTTCCAATACTTCATTAATTTTTTTTGGAGTAGGGCCTCTAGAGTCAACAGTTTTATATTTTTTTGCCCATTTTAAAGAAGAAAATTCTATTGATCCTAGTTCACCATTTTCAATACCAATTGTAGAAATATCTTTTGATAAGGAAAGTATAACAGCTTTTTGCCAAGAGTCTTTATATAGCTTTTTAATTTCAAATTTAGCTAGGCTTTTATGCCATTCACCATTAGTATCAATTTTACCAAGAGGTCCTCTATAACCATGTTTTTGGTCGTACTCTTCAATTCCTTGTTCAAAAGATTTAATAGCAGTGTTTTGAATAAAAGGATCAAGCGTAGTTTTTACAACTATACCACTTTCAAATACGTTGTCAGAACCATATAAATCTGATAATTCTTTTTTAACACTATCCGAGAAAAAACTTGCATGAATAACGTTCTCATTATCTTCTTTGGTTTTAAGATTAATCGCTGAATTCATTGCTAATTCACCTTCTTCTTGAGAAATAAATCCTTCATCTATCATTCTTTCTAAAACCCAATTTCTTCTATATTTTGCACCTTCAATATTTTTTCTTGGATCAAGTTTTGAAGGAGCTTTTGGTAAGGTGGCAAGCAAAGAAACTTCTTCAAGAGTTAATTCATCTATTGATTTATCGAAATATACTTGCGCCGCAGCGGCAACTCCATAGGCTCCAGATCCAAGATATATTTGATTTAGATATAATTCTAAAATATGTTCTTTTGAAAATGTTTTTGACATACGAAAAGCTAAAATTGCTTCTTTAACTTTTCTTTGTAGGGTTCTTTCTTTGGTAAGTAATAAATTTTTAACAACTTGTTGAGTTATTGTTGAGGCGCCACCTAAGCTAGATTCACCCTTTAAAACGCCTATAGCATTAGTTATAGAAGTTCTAATTATGGCTAATATGTCTATTCCTGAATGTTTATAAAAGTTTGAATCTTCAGCGGCAAGAAATGCATTTATCAAATTTTTTGGAATATTATCAATTGGAACAAAAATTCTTTTTTCTTTTGAAAATTCACTAAATAGCGAACCATCTGCAGCATATAGTCTTGTTGTAATTATTGGTGAATAGTTTTTTAATTGTTCATAATCTGGTAAGTTTTCTCCATAATACTTAAAAATAAAAAAACCAAAAAACATTGATATAATTAGCAAAAAAGAACCAAGTGCAAGGATGGTATTAATAGTTTTTT
>CAMASZ010000157.1 GCA_945861125.1 Rickettsia typhi
TGAAATAGAAATTTATATTGCCGATCTAAAAAAAGACAAGATTCCAAAAGTAACAACAATCGAACCTGAATTTTTTAGATTTGAAGTGCTATTCGATTTGAATAGCTCTTTATTAAACGACAAAGCAAATGCTGAAATGATAAAAATAATTAATTATTTAAAAACTCTAAAAGGAGACTATAATATTTTGTTAGCAGGAAATGCTGATAGAACTGGCAACGACCTAGCTAATCAGAATCTTGCCCTAAATCGAGCTAAAACAGTACAAAACTATCTAATAAAAAATGGAGTACCAGAGAATCTAATAGAGTTAAGAGCCTATGGCGAGGATTTTCCTGATATAATAACATCAGATGGTACAAAAAGCCAAATAAATAGATCAGTTGGAATATATATACTCAAGGGTAGAGGTGATTTAAAATCATATCCACTTCCTTTATTAGAAAATTTACTATATCGCGAACAAGTTAAAAATGCTCGCAAAGAAAAAGGATTGAGCAACTAATGAAATTAGATCTTAAAAATTATAGTCGTATAGTTGTAAAAATTGGCTCTTCTTTGATAATTTCTGAAAGAAAGTTGAGAGAAGATTGGTTGAAAAAATTATCCAAAAACATTAGCGATCTCATTTCTAATAAAACTGAAATCATTATAGTTACTTCAGGAGCCGTTGCCCTAGGAAGATCAATTTTAAAATTAGGTAGCAAGAAATTATCAATCGAACAAAAACAAGCCTGCGCCGCCGTTGGGCAAATAGAATTAATGAGTTTTTATAAAAAAATTTTTAATCAAAATAATTATCAAGTAGCACAAATACTTCTTACCGCTTCTGATTGCAATTCAAGAATTAGATATTTAAATTGCAAGAATACTATTGAAAACCTACTCAAGAGCAATGTTATACCGATCATTAATGAAAACGATTCAATTGCCAATGAAGAAATAAAAATTGGTGACAATGATAGATTGGCCGCAAGAGTTTCCCAAATGTCTAATGCCGAGTTAATGATTTTATTATCTGATATTGATGGTTTATATGATAAAAATCCAACAATTCATAAAGATGCAAAACTTATTTCTGAAGTCAAAAACGTTACCAAAGAAATTGAAAATATGGCCGGATCATCTACCTCACTAATTGGAACCGGAGGAATGATTACAAAAATAATTGCTACAAAAATGGCATTATCAGTAAATTGTAATGTAATAATAACAAGTGGCATTGAAAATAATTGCCTAGAAAAATTAAAAAATAATCAGAAAAAATTTACCTTCTTTCATAATCAGAAGAAATCATTAAAAACCTCAAAACATATTACTACAGCCAGAAAAAACTGGATATCTGGCATTGTAAACGCTAAAGGCGAAGCAATAATCAATAATCTAGCCTGCGAAACAATTAAAAATAAAAAGGTTAGCTTGTTGCCAATAGGAGTTACTTCTATAAAAGGAAAATTCTCAAAAGGTGATGTAATTTTTGTTAAAGATTTAAAAGGAAACCATATTGCCAGCGGAATAACCAACTATTCTTCAGATGAGGCCAAAAAGATTGTTCAAAAAAAATCTAGTGAGATTAAAAAAATTTTTGGCAATGATGCAAAATCAGAGCTTATCCATCTCAATAATTTAGTTCTTATAAATAACTAAATGAAAAATTCTGAAATTATAAAAAAACAATTTTTAGACAACAAAGCTAGTTGGAAAAATTCTCTATTAAATGGAATATCACTTGATGACAATTTTAGTCCAATACCTTGGTTTTGCTATCCCGCTATTAATTTCCTCGAAAAAACAATCAAAGAAAATCAGATAATATTTGAGTTTGGATGTGGAATGTCGACACTATATTTCATTAAAAAAAATTTAAAAGTTTTTAGCCTAGAAACAAGCGAAATATGGTACAATATTATCAAAAGTAAAATTGTAGAACCATCTTTTAAAAAAAATGAAGCCAAGATTTTTCTTGTCGAAAATCCTTTTAACAGCAATAACTATGAAGAATTTATAAAAAATCTAGATTTGAAATTTGATATTATTTTAATCGATTCTATAAAAAGATTTAAATGCGCAATCAATTCGATAGATCGCATAAATAAAGATGGGATAATAATTCTAGATGATTCTGAAAGAAAAAATTATAACAAAATTTTTAATTTTTTTAACGAAAAAGAATTTAAAAATAAAACATTTTCCGGGATCGCTCCAGGACAACTTAAAATCAAGAATACTACTTTTTTTTATCGATAACATTAATTTTATGAAAAAATTTAACGAATTTTTATTAACTTTTTTCTACCTTGGAAAAATTAAAAAAGCCCCCGGAACATTTGCCAGTATTGGATCGATAATATTTTGGATTTTAATAACTATTTTCTTTTTAAAGAATAATATATCTAATTTATTACAAAATATATTTTGGATATTATTAAACTTAAGCCTTACAATTCATGCAACCATATCAATTCCACAATATAGTAAAAAATTTAAAGAAATCGATCATAAATCAATAGTTATTGACGAATTTGTTGGTCAGACAATTTGCTTACAAATAGCTTTTTTGCTTAGTAACAATCTTCAACAAACCTTTAATGACAAGATTTCTATTATAAAAATTTTTCTTTGTTTTATTTTGTTTCGTTTCTTTGATATAACCAAACCATCCCTGATAGGCTATTGCGATAAAAAAATTAAAAATGGCTTTGGAGTTATGCTGGATGATATTATTAGCGGAATTATTGCTGGATCGATAGTTTTGTTTTATTAATATTAAAGTTTTGTCTTATACCAAAAAATAAATTTGTACTCTTAATTAAAACAACCTAAACTGAATGTTTAGAGAATGTTTTACTAGGGGTATAGATTTATGTTTTGGTATATACCAAATCCAATCTTTAAATAAAATTATAACAAAATATTTTTGAGATAAAAATTTTTAAAAAATGAAGCTGTATATCCATACAGCTGAGGCTTTTTAGAGATTTTTAGCCAAAAATATGAAGTTAGAATTTTAATTTTTTTTAAAACTTTTAAAGATTGGATTTGGTATTGGATTGCACCATTTCTCATTTTAAATTATATTAAAGAATTTAATAAACATCTTCTTTAAAATTTTTGCTAAAAAAGCTAAAAAGCCTCATGTTGTATGGATATACAGCATTTCGTTTTTTAACTTTTTTATCTAAAAATTTTTGTGAAGAATGTTTATTTTAAAAAGATAATTGGTATTATATATCATGGAACTAGAATCAGTTTATCTCTAAAAAACTCATAT
>CAMASZ010000158.1 GCA_945861125.1 Rickettsia typhi
GGTAAAAAAATCTTCAAAAAGCCTCAGCTGTATGGATATACAGCTTCATTTTTTAAAGATTTTTATCTCAAAAATCGTGTCGTTGCCCTAGGGCACGACTGGCAAAAATATTTTGTTATAATTTGATTTAAAGATGGGATTTGGTATAAAATATTTCCTTTCAGGATATTTACTGCAAAAAATATGATTTATTTAAATCAACTTTTAGAGGTACATCTAAATTAAATGATTTTTCCATTTCGCTACGCAAAATATTGCTAATAATATCTGCTTCCTTTATTGAAGATTCAATAACAAGCTCATCATGAATTTGTAATACTAATTTACTTTTTAAATTTTGTTGAATTATTTTTTGATGAATATTGATCATTGCTTTTTTAATTATATCAGCAGAGCTTCCTTGGATTGAGGCATTGATAGCTTGTCTTTCAGCTTCTTGACGAAGTATTGGATTTTTATCATTAATATTTTTTATATAACATTTACGACCAGAAATAGTTTCAACATAGCTATTTTTACGAGCATAATCAATATTATTTTTCATATATTCTTCAATACCTGGATAGGTGTTGAAATATGATTTTATATAATCGCCAGCTTCACTGTTTGAAATTTTTAACTGCTTTGCAAGTCCGTAGGCACTGATTCCATAAATAATACCAAAATTAATAGCTTTTGCTTTTGAACGAGTTTCTTCATCAATTAAGCTTTCATTAATATTAAAAACCTCGCTTGCAGTTATTCTATGAATATCTTTATCAAGTTTAAAGGCTTCAATTAAATTTTTAATTTTAGCAATATGGGCAATTACTCTTAATTCTATTTGTGAATAATCGGCTGAAATTAAAATATGATCTTTGCTAGCAATAAAACATTGACGAATTTTTTTTCCTTCAAGATTTTTTATTGGAATGTTTTGTAAATTAGGATTAATTGAGCTTAATCTGCCAGTTAAGGTTGATGTGTTAGAAAAATGAGTGTGAATACGATTGGTTATTTGATCTATTTGCTTTGGAAGGGTATCTGTATAGGTGTTTTTAAGTTTGGAAAATTTACGAAATTCAATTATTTTTTCAGCTATTTGATTACCGTCATTAGCTAAATCTTCTAAGACCTTTGCTTTAGTGGATAGAGCGCCAGTTTTTTTTTGATTTATTAGAAGATTCCAGTCCTAATTTATTAAATAAAACTTCTGATAATTGTTTGCTTGATGATATATTAAATTCAGTACCAGATAATTGATATATTTCTTGCGACAAATCGGCAATTTTATTAGTAAATTCTTTTGATAATGAATTGAGTTTTTCAATATCAATTTTAATACCATTAAATTCCATTTGTGATAAAACCTCAATAAGAGGTAGTTCATATGAATAATAGGCATTATTCATCTTTAGATCAAAAATTTTATTAGAAAAAATTTTGTAAAGCTGATGAATTGCTAAATTTTTAAAACAAAAAAAATTAATTTTCTTTTGATCATCTTCAAAAATAATATCATCACCTTTTTTTTCCAATTCATCGATAATTTTACCATAACCCAATTCTTCTAAATTATTATCGAGATTAGCATCAATTAATTCACGTAAATTATTATGAATCGCCGAATTTGATAGATAATTCATTAGATTTATATCATCAATAATAATTGATTTTAAGCATCTATTGTAATCTTTTAAACGATAATTATTTTTAACAAATCTTAAGAAGTTTTTAGCATCAAAGAAAACTTTTCTAATTGAATTATCAAAAATAATTTCAGCAAAATCATCAATTAATAAGTTATTATTAGTATTTTTATTTGTGTTATTATGATAATTAAATAAATCAATATTTTGATCTTGTGGATTATTGGAATTTGAATTTAAAAAATTACAATAATAAATTTGTTTTGGTGCTTCATTTTTATTAGCTATAGTAATTGTTAAAAAATCTATTTTTTCATTTTTGATAAAGTAATCAATAATCACCATGCCATTTTTTTTTGCCTCTTGGTAAATATTTTTAATAATTGCTACGGTTTTTACTTCAACTTGTTTAATTTCGTTATTTGAATTGGTTTTATTTTGCGTTGTATTGTCGGGTTGATGTTTAGAAAATATATTTTGTTGAGAATATTTGCTATCAAGGTCATTATTCATCAAGTCAAATTCTTTTTTGACTTTTAAAACTAGAGAACGAAAACCTTGTTCTTCAAGAAAATTGATTAATTTATGAGGATTAATTTCTTTAACCTGTAAATCATCTAGTGTTATTTTTAATTCAACATCTTCTTTTAAAGTAATTAATTTTTTTGATAATAAAGCATTTTCAATGCCTTCATTCAGTAATTTTTTCCTTTTTTCTTGTTTAATATTGTCAATATTTTTAAAAATATTTTCTAAAGTTCCATATTGATTTATTAATTCAGAAGCTGTTTTAGGTCCTATTCCCTTAACTCCAGGAACATTATCAGAACTATCACCAATCAATGATAATAAATCTAGTACTTGATGCGGTTCAACAAAAAATTTTTCTTTAACTTCATTGCTTTTAATCAATTTATTTTTCATGGCATCATAAATTGATATTTTATCATCAATTAATTGCATTAAATCTTTATCGGAAGAAATTATTAAAACTTCAAAATTTGCTTGTGCAGATTTTTTAGCAATAGTAGCAATTATATCATCCGCTTCATAACCTACTTTTTCAAGAATTGTTAGATTCAATGACTCTGCTGTTTTACGAATAATTGGAAATTGCGGTTTTAAATCTTCGGGGCAGGGTGGTCTATTCGCTTTATATTCGGCAAATAAATCATTTCTAAAAGTTTTACTTCCAGAATCAAAAACAACTGCGATATGGCTAACATCAAGACTGGCAATTAATTTAATCAACATATTAGTGAAGCCATATACTGCGCCAACTGGTACTCCATCTGCTCTGGTTAAAGGTGGTAAAGAGTGATAGGCTCTAAAAACAAAACCATAGGCATCTATCAAAGCTATTTTATTCATAAATAAGGATTCTTGAATTGAAGAATTAAAATTTTGATCTAAATTGTAAACAATATTTTTCACTTTTAAATCAACATTTTATTTTTTTAAATAAAAATCATTTTAAATTCATGTATAGATTATATAATCACTCAATTTGCCCATTTTCTCGAAAAGTTAGAGTACATTTGGCGGGAAAAGAAATCGGTTTTGAGTCTATTCAAGAAAATTTCTGGGATAGAAGAAAAGAATTTATTGCTATGAATCCTGCCGG
>CAMASZ010000159.1 GCA_945861125.1 Rickettsia typhi
TTAGACAACACAATTCTAATGACCGATGAATATAGAGGCTATATGACAATGAAGAGAATAATTAGACACTTGTCAATTAATCATCAAAAAGAATTTGCTAAAGGTATTATCCACACCAACACCATTGAGAGCTTTTGGGCAATCTTGAAGCGTGGCATTATGGGACAATTCCATAAAGTAAGTAAAAAGTACTTAAATGCTTATGTGGACGAGTTCTGTTGGAGATTTAACGAGAGAGAAAATAAATTGAGCTTTGATAAGTTGGTTGGTAATATGCTGTTTGTTTAATTGAAATTTAAAGGTAAGTCTATAAGGTAAAAAAGCCCCGTTGACGCGGGGCTTTTTAATATCAACTAAATGTAATTTGTTAATTATCTGATATAATTTTAAATAATTTCAATTTTTGTTTAATTAAAAAATTAAAAATTTTGATCGAAAATATTTTTCAAATAAAAAATAATTTTTTTTATAAAAATACTACTAAATTTTTTTTGGCTATTTTTATTTTAATAAGTCTTTCTTCTTGTATTTATTTAAATAGATCGCAGATTGTTAATAAAAAAAATTCTAAGGTTTTGTCTATTGTTTCAATTAGCGTGATATATGATGGCGAGGAGGAAAAAAGAGATAATGGATTTCTGGGGTTTTGTAGTGTTAGGTTTAGAGATGATAGTGGTAATAAAGTTAAATTTCTTAAAGATAATAATTTTTTTATTTTAGAAAGTGAAGCCGATAGAATATGGCTTTATAATATGAGATGTGCTCATCAAAAAATTCCAATAATACTAAGTAAAATTCGTATAGTTAATTTTGAAGATTTCGGATTTATAGCAAATGATAATGTAATTAATTATGTTGGTCATATAAAAATTAATTATAAACCATCAGGATTTAAATTGAGTGATTTTTTTGGCATAAGTGCTTTAGTTACAGATGATAGCGCTAGAGTTAATATTGAAGTAGAAGATAAATTCAATGAGGCTAAGAATTATATTAACAATAAATTTCCTGAGTTAAGAAATAAAACCTTGGTTAAATCTTTGTTGACTGATCCAGTGAATTTTAAATATTCCTTAGATGATAATAATAATAGTTTTGAAGGGAGCAATAAAGAGAGTAATTTTATTGAAGAGAGGCAAGATCAAAATAATATTTCACAAAATAATAATAGCAATTCTTATCAAGAAAATATTAATAATAATCAATATAAAATGACAAATTCACAAGTTCCGAATATTCCTGAAAACAATACTGGTAATGTCGTTGGAATTGTTCATGAAAAATATTTTTTACCTCAAAATAAAAATATTAGATCAATAGTTCATCCTAGTGGTAAAATTATGACCTATCCAACTGCGGCATATCAAGATAATCCTTATTATAGCCCATATTACAATCAATATTATACAACTAATATTCCTCAAAATTATTTTAATCCATATATAACTCCTTACACCTCAACAATTCAAGATCCTGTTACGCAACTTACTAATAAAAAAACAATAAATCCAAAATAATACCAAATCCCATCTTTAATTTTTAGATAAAAAAGTTAAAAAACGAAATGCTGTATACCTATATAACATGAGGCTCATGCAAAAAAAGCTTTTTAAATTTTTTAGCAAAAATTTTAAAGAAGATGTTTATAAAATTCTTTAATATAATTTAAAATGGGAAATGGTATAATTTCTAATTCCTTTATAAACAAGCTTTTAAAGCAATATCTTTTCGAACAAAACCTTCCGGCCAATCAATCAAATCAACTACTTGATAGGCTATATTTCTGGCTTCATCAAAACTATTTGCTTTAGCGACTATATTTAGAACTCTACCACCGACAGCAATAATTTTTTGGTCTTTAATTGAAGTGCCAGCATGGATTATTTTGACATTATTAAATTTGATATCATTACTAATTTTAGACTCAATGATGTTTAAATTTTTTATTTCAATATTTTTAATATAATTTTCAGGATAACCCCTTGAACATATTACTACGCACACTACTTTTTTTTCTTCATCAAAACTAATTTTATAATTTTCTAAATCGCCATCAATTGCACTTTCAATTAAAGTTATAAAATCAGATTTTATTCTTGGGAGTAATACTTGGGTTTCAGGGTCACCAAATCTAACGTTAAATTCAAGAAGTTTAACCTCATCATTATTTATCATTAATCCAGCAAATAAAATTCCTTTAAATGGAGCGTTGATATTTTTTAACCCATCAAGAGTTGGTTTAATAATTGTTTGAATTATTTTTTGTTCAAGTTTTTTACTAATAAAAGGCGAGGGGGCGTAAGTTCCCATTCCACCTGTATTTAAGCCTGTTTCATTTTCGGAAACTTTTTTATGATCATGGGCAAATCCTAGTGGTAAAAAATTTTTACCGTCAGATATTACAAAATAACTTGCTTCAAAACCTTTTAAAAATTCTTCAACAATAATTTTTTTTCCAGCATTGCCAAATTTTCCATTTAAAATTTCTTCAATATTTTTTGTTGCTTCTTGAACATTTTCAACAATTACTACCCCTTTCCCAGAAGCTAGTCCATCAGCTTTAATAACGCATGGAAAGCCAATTTTTTGAGTAAATTCAATAGCTTCTTTCGCATCAATAAAAGTTTTATAATGAGCGGTTGGAATAGAATTATCTTCAGCAATTTTCTTCATAAAAACTTTTGATCCTTCTAGTTGAGAAGCGATTTTGGAAGGTCCAAATGCTAAAATTTGATTGTTTTCTAACTCATCAATTAAACCATCAACTAATGGTTGTTCTGGTCCTACAAAAACAAAATCAATTTCCTTTTCATGACAAAAATCAATAATTTTTTGATGTTCATTAATTTTAATTGAAGAAATATTTTCGGCTATTTTTGCAGTACCGGCATTTCCTGGTAGGGCATAGATTTTTACTTTTTGTGGTGATTGCAAAAAAGCATCACAAACCGCATGTTCTCTTCCTCCGGAGCCAATAACTAGAATTTTTTTTAATTTATTATCTATCATGTTAATTTTTGGTTTTGATTTAAGTTTTTTAATATATAATATTACTTCAGCCTAAAAATACATTGGTTTTAATCAACCAAATAATCCAAGGGGGGATCCCCACAAAGTGGGGCGTGGGCTAATGCCCACGAGAAAAAATATAACTTAGTTAGGGGATCCCCACAAAGTGGGGCGTGGGCTAATGCCCACGAGAAAAAATATAACTCAGTTAGGATCCCCACGAAGTGGGGCG
>CAMASZ010000160.1 GCA_945861125.1 Rickettsia typhi
AATTTTGGAGGAAATGGAAATAACTCTAACTCAAACCAATCAACCATTATCGGCACCGGCGGACAACCCAACACTGCACCAGGTGGCTCAACAAGCATTTCAGGAAATTACTCACAAAATGAATCCAATTGCACAACCTATGCAAGCATCGGCAGTCTTTCTGTAACTCTAGCCGTTGAAAAACGAGATGAACAAAAATTCGAAATTCCTTTCCTTTATCGACATAATTTTATTTTTGATTTATGGCTAGGAAGATAAACCAATTAATTATATTTTATCAATTTTAACTTTTAAAACTATGAAAAAATTACCACTTATATCATTATTAGTTCTAATTTGCAGTTGCACTTCGAATTATAAATATTTTGCTTTAAAGGAGAACATATTAATTCCCGATGGCTATAAAATTTATGTTGGAAAGGTTAATGTGAATTTGAGTGAAGAAAAAATGGCAATATCACAGGCTTCTTCAAATGAATATCCTAATAAAGAAGAACTCGATAAAATATTTAAAGATAAAATCATTTATTGGTTAAAACAGAGTAATTTATATTCTTCTGATAAAAATAATGAAAATGTTTTTGAAGCTGATTTTGATATTAATTATGTTAGAGTTTTTATGGCATTTACTAGTGATAGATATGTTGGCTCAAGACTTGATGGTTATCAAATTGATATAACTAAAAATAAAAACATAATTGCAATTAGAAATAATAGAGAAAGATATACGGTGAATCATGGACTTGTGGGCAACTTTAAAAAAATCGGAAAAATTTTATCTTTATCAGCTGATAAAAATGACGAATTAAAAGAAGTAAATGCTTTTATTGATGGAATTGCTGGAGATCTTACTAGACTTGGTAAATAAGTTTTATAAATACAATTCTGGAGCAACAAATACCTAGTTTAGTATGATTGTATAAATATAATCTTTTATTTATAAGCATGTCGCTCGCGTTAGCGCGACTGGTAAAATATTTTGTTACAATTTGATTTGAAGATGGGATTTGATATAATTAATTTTTAGACCATTATTTTTAAAAATTTAATTTCTACAATCAAAAATTTCTAATATCATTTCTAATTTTAAAATAAACATTCTTTACAAAAATTTTTAGATAAAAAATTAAAAAACGAAATGCTGTATACCCATACAACATGAGGACCATACAAAAAGGCCTTATAGTTTTTTAGCAAAAATTTTAAAGAAGATGTTTATAAAATTCTTTAGTATAATTTAAAATGTGAAATGGTATAAGTCCGATTAGTTATTAATTTTCAAATCAATAAAATTTTCATGTATATTTTTTTAAAAGATTGTTTTTCAAAATATCTAAAGATATTTACTTGGTCCTTAATATGTATTTTTATTCACTTTTTTGTAGGGAATTTTGGAGGAATTTACAAATATTTAACACTGCATCAAGATAGCTTATTTAGCACTTTTTTGGACATAGCATTTTCATTGTTTGTAGTCACTATTTTTTTATCATTATTATTTTCTGTAAATATTTTTATAACCAAAATTTTCATATTAATTGCTAATTTTATTGCCCTAATTTATTCATATTTTGTTATTCATTTTGGTATTGTAATTAATCAGCAGATTTTGATTTCAGCTCTGTTTTTTGCTGAAGGTAATGATGTTTCATCTTCTTTTGATTCTTGGATTTATGTTTACTGCATTCCTTTATTTATTGTTTCAACTTTAGTAATTAATTTTTTTCAAAAAAAATTAAATATTAAGTCATTTATACCGATTAAAAAAATAAATTTATCAAATTATCTTAAAACTAAATTGACCGTTTTTTGCTATTCATTGATAACAATTATTTTACTGTTTTTAGTTATAAATTTTAATATTTTCTTGGCTACATATAAATTAAAAACTGTTCTTGAGCAGTTAATGCCATCATTTATTCTTACTCAATCAAGTGAGATAAAACTAATGTATAAATCATCAAAAAATTATGATTTAGAGGGTTATGATCAATATCAATTCAAATTGAAAGATAATAATAAAAATAAAGATCCTCTAATTGTAGTAATTTTTATAGGAGAATCATTGAGAAGTGATCGTTTAAGTATAAATGGCTATAAACGCGAAACTACGCCAAAAATACAACAAATACCAAATTTATTTGCTTTTAAAGATGTTTTATCCTGTGCTACTACCACAGCTCCATCATTGCTTTGCATGCTCACAGATGAAATGCAAGACCAATTCATTAGTAAATTTCATGATGGATCATATCAAAAAAAATATTCTGTGGCCAAAGTTTTTAAAGATTTAAATTTTGATGTAACAGTTTTGAGTAATGCCAATAAAGATTCAGGGATTTATAACTATAAAAATTTTCATAGTCCTAATAAGATAATAACTGCTCATGAATTGCGTCAAAAACATATGACAAAAATCAATGATTTTGGCGATTTAATTTTGCTTGAAGAAATTAATAATAAGGTTGAAAAAAATTCATTATATGTTCTTGGAACTAGGGGAAGTCATCGTGAATATTATTCAAATTATCCGCGTCAATATGCTAAATTTGAGCCCGATCTTGGCCACTCTATAGAAGAAATCAATAATTCTTATGATAATACCGTTGTTTATTTTGATATTTTTATGGATAAGCTGGTTACTAAGTTGAAAAATGAAAATGCAATAATTTTTTATAGCTCTGATCATGGAGAATCTTTGGGTGAGAATAATGTATTCTTGCATGGTTTGCCACTCAATGTTGCTCCAAAAGAGCAAAGAAATATTCCAATGATGATTTGGATGTCTGATAAATTTATTGCTCAAAACACTAATCAATTTAATGCTTTAAAACATAATCACAAATTACATCAAGCTAATAAATTAGCGATTAAACATGATCATTTATTTTTCACAATAGTTGGTTGCGTTAATTTTGAATCTAGTAAAATCAAAGATACTCTTAATCTCTGTAAAAAACAAAATTATAATATTCCAAATTTATAATAGATCATAACAAAATAGCGCTCGCTACTGGCAGAAATATGAAGTTATAATTTGATTTAAAGATGAGATTTGGTATTATACCAAATCCCATCTTTAAATATTTAATAGGATATTCAAATTCTAACTTCATATTTTTGGTAAAAAAATCTTCAAAAAGCCTCAGCTGTATGGATATACAGCTTCATTTTTTAAAGATTTTTATCACAAAAATCGTGTCGTTGCCCTAGGGCACGACTGGCAAAAATATTTTGT
>CAMASZ010000161.1 GCA_945861125.1 Rickettsia typhi
TTAATTAATTCTTTATTATTAATATCCTTTGATTTATTTAAAAAAATAATACTAACTTTTTTTATCTTGTTTATTTTTTGATCTAAATCATTACTGTACTCATCAATAAATATATAGTGATTATAAGAATTTATGTTGTACATCGAAAATTTAGATAAAATTAATTCTAACGTTAAATCTTTATCAACTAACACTAATTTGATAATTGTTACCAAAAATCAAGATAAAATCGTAATAAGTAATTTAATAAAAACAAATTATATTCACTACGGTGAAAATAGGGTTCAGGAGGCTTTTGATAAATGGACCAATCTACTTTCAAAAAAGTCAGATATTAAACTTCATTTAATTGGCAGACTCCAGTCCAATAAGGCAGAACTAGCCTTTAACCTATTTGAATATATTCATTCACTAGATAGTGAAAAACTGGCAAATATTTTTTCAAATCTAGAGAATAAACACAAAAAAAAATTGAAATATTTCATTCAAGTTAATATAGGCGATGAACCTCAAAAAGGAGGCGTGAAACAGAGTGATGTAAATAACTTTGTCGACTTCTGTAAAATTAAGCTAAATTTAGACGTTATTGGCTTAATGTGCATCCCGCCAGAAAAGCTAAATCCTGAAATATTTTTTTCTAAAATTTCAATTATGAATAGGTCGCTTGGATTTACTCAGCTAAGCATGGGAATGTCTCAAGATTACCAATTAGCTATTAAGTACGGTTCTACCTTTGTGAGAATTGGTAGCAAAATCTTTGGCGATAAAATTACTTAATCATAATCTTTTCTTTTAATTGAATTTTTGAAATTAAATTTATTAGATTATTTTTTTTTAATCCTATACATCCAGCCGTAGATTTGTACTTGTCACTTGCCAAATGTATGAAAATAGCGCTACCCTTATTTTTTATTATTGGATTATGATTATAATCTAAAACTAAAATTAGATCGTAAAGTGAGTCTCTTCTATAAAGTTTTTCATAACTAAACTTAAATGGAATTTTAATTTCTCTATTGTAGCGTTTACTTTTTGGGTCATTACACCAGCCCATGTTTTTCTCTATTTTAATCAGTTTGAAAATTGTTCTAATTTTTTTTATTTTATCTTTGCGGTAATAGATTTTAATTATTTTAAAAGTACCCTTTGGCGTTATATTGTCCCCCTCTCTTTTTTTTACTCCAACTCCAGCTTTTCCTAGTGAACAGCGAAATTTTAGATTTTTATATTTTAAATATCCTAAATTATTTATAATAATCACAATTAATATATTATAGTTATTTATGAATAATATTAACCTTGTTGTTATAGGTTCTGATACATTTTTGAATATACTTAAGGAATTAGAATTAAATTACACGATCAGTAAAAATTCAAATTTTGATCAGGTTGAAAGCGATCATTACATCAAAATATTATTTGCAGACTCCATTAAACCTGAGGTGGTCCAAAAAAATTTATCTGAAAATCTTCCCTTAATTTTATTTTTTAAAAATAGAGATTATTTAAAAAAAAATAAAGTGATTCTGTCAAATTTTCATGTTCCGTTAATTTTGCCTATTGAAATTATTTCATTAGTCGAAATAATAAATATTTTAAAGATTAAATATAATTTTTTTAAAAAATCGAAAATTGTGATTAAAAACTATGAAATAGACTCAAATACAAAAATTATTTCATATAATGGTGTTAAGACAAAATTAACAGAAAAAGAGCTTGAGCTTATATTTGCATTAAACAAAAATAATGGTCTTAAAAAATCTTTTTTGTTGAGCAATATTTGGAAGCATAACTCAGATTTAGATAGTCATGCTTTTGAAACAAATTTACATCGACTACGAAAAAAAATTTATGATACTTTTAAAGATAAGGATTTTATAATTGAAAAAGACTCATTATATTTCTTAAAAAATTAGTTTAGCCGAGCACCAATTTTTTGAATTACTTTTGCAGCAAGGGCTGATCCAGTCACCAGACATTTTTTAATTTCTGATTTTTCTAAATATTCTTTTAAAAATCCCGCTGCAAACAAATCTCCAGCGCCCGTTAGATCTAATATTTTATCAACTTTTGTACTATCGCAGTTTATAATTTCATTATTTTTGATAGCGACACTGCCTCTCTCGCTTCTTGTAACAACTATTAATTTGTTTAATTCTTTTAATTGATTAATAGAATCTAATAAACTTTTTTTATTTGTTAATTCATTTATTTCATTTTCATTCCCAATCAATATATCTAGATCATTTTTTAAAAGGTTATAAAAGTCCTCTTTATGCCTCGTTACACAAAAAATATCCGACAAACTCATCGCAATTTTTACTTTATTTTTTTTTGCTAAATTTATTGCACTTTTAAACATTTTCTCACTAATTCCTTTATCCCACAGATAGCCTTCCAAAAAAATTATTTCATTATCTAGGATATTATTTTCATTTATATCGTTCTCAGAAAGATGTGAGGATATTCCAAGATAAGTACACATAGTTCTTTCCGAGTCAGGAGTAATCAAAATGATCGAGGCACCTGTAGATAAATTTTCATTTTTATGAATATAAGAAAACTTAACATTTATATCCTCAAGACTTTTCTTGTATATTTCTCCAAAACTATCAGAGTTAATTTTTCCAATAAAAGACGGATTACCTTTTAAATAAGCAATTCCAGACATAGTATTGGCAACAGAACCTCCTGCTACAATTTTCTCAATTTTAATATTTTTTTTAAGATCTTCAAATTCAGATTTATTAATAAGCTTCATGGAACCTTTAATAAAGTTTCTTTTAATCAAAAACTCCTCATCTACCTTTGCAAGTATATCAACAATTGCATTGCCAATTCCTAATATTTTTTTATTCATTTTTTCCTTTGTATAGGCAAACTTTATTTATTACACACTTTTTGCATAATGGATTTCTAGCCTTGCAGGCATATCTTCCATGCAAAAGTATTAAATGATGTGCTTTTTTCATGTATTTTTTGGGTAAAATTTTTAAAAGTTGATTTTCCACCTGTTCAGGGTTTTTGCCATTAGAAAGGCCCGTTCGGTTAGCAACTCTGAAAACATGCGTATCTACAGCGATAGTTGGTTTATCAAATACTTCATTTAAAACTACGTTTGCTGTTTTTCTGCCAACTCCAGGAAGAAGTATTAGATCTTCAAGGTTATTTGGAACTCTGCTTTGATGTTTTTCTAATAAAATTTTAGATAAATAATATAAATTTTTAGCTTT
>CAMASZ010000162.1 GCA_945861125.1 Rickettsia typhi
TGTCTGATGATATTGATAAGCATAAAGAAACTTTGTTATCTTTTTTAGAAAAAAATGCTATAATTTGCGAAGATGAAAAATTGTTCCAGCCTTTTACTTGATTAGTTATATCTCTTAAATCTTTGGCGTCTGTTTCATCAAAAATATAATAAGCTAATTTGATATTTTTTATTTTTTCATTTGATAAATTTTTTAAATTTATTTGCCAAATTTGTTTTTTTAGTTTTTCAATTTCTCTATCTTTTAATTTAATTTGATTTTGTAAATCTTCGCCAATTTTAGCAGTTTTTTGCATTGATTGAATTGTTGAAAGATGTTGAGATGAATTAATTATATTACTAGTATATTCATTTTTAAAAAATGAAATTTGATCAAATCCAACTTTGTTTGATAAAAATTCACCATCATCAATTTTAACTTCATCAAATTGTTGCTTTACTTTTAATGATTCTAGCAAGGCATTAAATTTTTTTTCTTGAAGTTTAAAATGTTGTAAAGCATAAAAACCGCTTTTAGCAGTTATTCTCCTTATGCCTGATGCTATTCCGCTTTCAGAAATAATTTTAAAAATTCCAATATTGCCAGTTTGTTTAACATGAGTTCCTCCGCATAATTCAAGAGATGGACCCATTTTTACCACACGAACCTTGCTATCATATTTTTCACCAAATAGAGCTTCGGCACCGCAATTTCTTGCTTCTTCTAAGTTCATTTCGCTTGTTTCAACATTAGAATTTTCTCTAATATAAAAATTTACCAATTCTTCTACTTGTTCAATTTCATCTTCTTTCATGGCTCTATTTAAATTAAAATCAAAGGTTAGTTGTTTTGCGTCAACATTTGATCCTTTCTGTGAAATTGAATTTCCTAATATTTGTTTTAAAGATTTATGGAGTAAGTGGGTGGCTGAATGATTTTGTGCTCTCATTTGGCGATGACGATTGTTAACCAAAGTAAAAACCTCATCCCCAATCTTAAATTTACCCTTGCAATCAGAAATAAAATGAACAAATAGATTGCCAGCAAATTTCCTAGTTTCACTAATGTCAAGACAGTTTTTAATATTTTGATAATCAATTTCATTTATTGCCAATGATTCATTTACTAGTATGATATTGCCATCATCACCTTTTTGACCACCAGAAGTTGCATAAAAAGAAGTTTGGTCAAGAATTATGAAACAAGGTTTTGTAGAGTTGTTTATTTCATTAACGATTTGATTATCTTCAACTATAGCAAGAATTTTAGATTTACATGAAGTTGATTGATGATAGATAAATTTTGTTTCGCCAAATTTTTGCTTCAATTCAAAAAAGAACTTATCTTCACTTGCTTCGCCACTTCCAACCCAGTTTTTTCGAGCGCGATCACGTTGTAAATCCATTTCATTGTTAAACTCTTCGAGATCTACTTCAAGATTAAATTCTTTACATATATCTTGAGTTAAATCAAGTGGGAAACCATAAGTATCATATAGTTTAAAGGCAATTGATCCTGAGAGTTTTTTGTTTTTAGTAATTGCGATTTGTTGATCAAGAATTATCAAGCCCTTATCTAAAGTTTCACGAAACTTTTCTTCTTCATTTTTTAAAACTTCAATTAAAACTTCTTTTGCTCTTGAGATTTCCGGATAGGAATTTCCAACTTCCCTGATTAAAATATCAACTAATTTATACATTGAAGATTCTTTTGAGCCAAGTTTATGTAGTTGGCGCATTGCTCTACGCATTATTCGACGCAAAACATAACCCCTTCCTTCATTGCTTGGCATAACTCCATCAGCTATTAAGAAACATGAGGAGCGAAGATGGTCAGCAATAATTTTTAATTCGGGTTGAATTTTCATTTTTTTGTCTCTTTTAATAAAGGAATTTTATTGGTTTTAATAAATTCAATGACCAGAGCTCCTGTAATCAGAGCTAGCCCCAAAGTACCCAAAAAAGTAAATTTAAAATTTTCATAAAATGAAGAAACCGATAAAGCTATGATTGGATATAATAAAGTAGTGTAGTTAGCCTTTACAGCTCCAACTTTTTGAATTAAATAATAGAAACATATAATACCAAAAACTGAAGCAAATACAGTTAAGTAAATTAACGAAAAAATATATTTTTTAGAATAGTCAAAAGTAAATTGATTATTTAGAATTAAATTGATTAATAACAAATAAAATGATCCGATTCCTGAGCCAAAAGTTATAGAAGTGAAAAGTGGAGTATCATTATGTTTTTTATTTTTTTCAACAATATAATTTCCAAAAGAAAATACTGTCATTGTTATTAAAGATAGTGTAACTCCGGTTAAAATATTATGATTTTCTAATTTATTTTTAAAATCTATATTAGGTAAAACAAATAATAGCAATCCTATAGATCCGCATATACTACTAACAATTATTTTTTTTTCAATTTTTTTACCATCGAAAAAATTCTTAAAAATTTCTGTTGCTATTATTGACAAACTAAATATTACTGCAACTACGCCACTAGCAATGTATTTTGAAGCGTGATAACCTATGATAAAATTAACACAAAAATTTGTTAATGCGATTAAAATAAAGTATTTCCATTCGGTTTTAAAAAGATTAAGGCGATTTTTTGTAATAAGACACAATGCTATCATTATAATTGTAACAGTAAAAAATCTGTAGAATAGAGAAATTTCTGGGGCAATTAATGACTCTAACTGGAATTTTATAGCTATCCAGCTAAAGCCCCAAGCTAAGCACATTCCAATAAAAGCTAGAATCAGCATAAACTAATTTGATATGTGAATTACAATTTCTATTGCTGGTCTTTTTCCAATTATATCTTCAAAAATTCTTAAAATTTTTGAACGAAGAGATTTTTCAATTTCTTGAATCACCCTTGATTCTCTGAGTTTTTTCTTTTTATGTTTTTTTCTTAAAATATGAATGCCAAATCCATCATGAATATCAAGTTCATTAGCCTTGCTCTTTAAGAAAAATGTAATTTCTTTGTGAATTAAATCTTCAATATCGACATCATCTCTTAAATCATAACAACCAACTGCCTTTATTCTGAAAGGTGAAATCATTTTTAATGAATCATTTAGAGCTAGCGATATTATAACTACTCCAGCTTCTTGAAGTTTTTTTCTTTCTTTAATTACGTTGCTTTTTAGATCAACTAGCTGTTTACCATTAACGCCCATATAGCCAGTTTTAACTTTACCAACTATTTCGCATTCATTAATTCGATCTTTATCAA
>CAMASZ010000163.1 GCA_945861125.1 Rickettsia typhi
AAGAATTTATTAAAATTTATTGAGAAAAATAATTTTGATGAAATTTTAATTTTCTCAAAAAATTCACTAGAGATATTTTTTAAATTAGTTGAAAATCATTGTTTGTTACCATATTTCATCAATTCAATAATTTTATGCTTTAGTGAAGAAATTTATAAACTTGCTAAAAAATATGGTTTTCAAAAAGTTAAATTATTTAATCAAAATAAAATTTTAAGAAATTTTTATGACTGATAACGCCCAAAATAACAGCGATATAAATAAAATTGATCAAGAGAAAGTTGTTAAAAAAACTAAAACCGGCCTTATTTTAAAAATAGTAATTTTTTTGATAATATTATTTTTTGGATATATTTTATATGGATCCATAAAGCAAAAGAATTTCATATTTAATTCTGAAAAAAGTATTAAGAATTCCGATAATAACAATTCAAGTGATAATTCAGAAATACTAACCCTTTCTGATGAATACAAAGATCAAAATTCAGAGGCAATAGATAGCTTAAATTTAGCAGAATTAAAAGAAAAAGGTGATGAATTTATTTATCAAACTCTTATAAAGAACCAACTACAAATTGAAGAAATCAACGAAAAAATCAGACAATTAAAAAACGATTTCAACAAATATAAAAGTCAAGAAAAAATCGCCAAAATTACAACCAGCTATATTTCCCTTCGTGAAAAAATTTATGCAGGATCTGATTATAGCGAAGAGCTAAAAAATTTTGAAGTAAGTGTAATTTTTGATGATAATTTAAAAAATAAGTCTGATAGATTAAGAAAAAATCTAGCCTCTTTTTTAAATGATGAAAAAATAAATGAAAATTTTGCCAAAATAATTCCAAACCTAATTACTAAAAAATACCAAAATCTTGGTAATGACTTGTGGTCAAAAATAAAATATAACTTATCAAAAATAATTGTTATTAGAAAAATTGATAATGAAGATGTTTCAACAATTGATGGCGCTGTACTTAAAATAGAAAACTTACTGCGCAATAAAAAATATCAAGAAGCTCTAGATAATTTATTACTCCTTGACCAATCTTATCATGAAATAATCAAAGACTTTCTTGATCTTTTAAGTGTTTCAATTGAGGTAAGAAAAATTGATCAAGATATTCTTAATTATATCAAAAATTTAGTCTAAATTATGTTAGCAATTTTGTGGTTTATATTTCTTGTTGTTATTATTACCTCGGGTCTAGTATGGTTTCTTGACAATAATGGTTTGGTAATTATTACATGGCTTGGTTATCAAATTACAACAGATGTTTTAACTTCTACCTTGCTGGTTTGTGCTTTTACGATACTGATTTCTTTTATTGCCTATATTTTTACTAAGATTTTAGCAATTAAGTTTCCAGCATTGTTAAAGCTAATATTCAAAAAGAGCTATACTAAAAATCTTGAAAAAATAATTAAGAGACATAACCAATCTTTTGAAATAATGTCACAATTAATGCTTGCTCTTGAAGTTGAAGATCAAGATTCTGCGAGCAAATTGTACAAAAAGTTTTCTGGTCTATTAAAAAATAATTCAATCAATAATTTTTTTAAAGCCAAGTTGGCTCTAGAAAATAATAGTCTAGATGAGTCAATAAAGTTATTTTCAAAATTTCCCGACAATAAGCATGCCAGAATTTTAATATTGCAATCAAAGTTTATGATTGCCAAAAATTCTCAAGATGATTTGAAGGCAATTACCTATGCTAGGCAAATTATCGACTTAAAAAAAGATAATTTTGCTATAGCTAAAGAGTTGTTGTCCCTTTATAAAAAAGGAGGCATGTGGAAAGATGCTAAAGAATTAATAAATCAATATGGTAAAGAAAGGTTTGTAGAAATAATGCAAAATCGTGATCTCGCCGTTGTTAGTTCTGCACTTGCTGTAGAAGCGCTTAGGCAAAAAAAATATTTTTTAGCAATAAAGCACGCTAAAATTGCCCTAAAAAAAGAAAATAACTTTTTACCAGCTTTAGAAATAATTCTAAAATCTTGGATTAAGATGGGGGTTGGTTTTAGGGCAATATGGAAAATAAAATCAATGTGGCGAGAAGCTCCGCACTACATATTAGCTCAAATTTATGATTTATATTATCGTAAAACCAATTCTAAAAATCGTATTAAGATGATGAAAAAACTAGCGTCGCTAAATTCATCAGAAGCTATTGGTAAAGTTGCTATAGCTGAAGTTGCTTATCGGGTTGGTAATTTTAATTTAGCTAAAGAATATGCTAAAAGTGCTCTAGATTTGGAAATAACTCATCGTGGATATTTAATATTAGCTAATTGTGAAAAAAAGCTTGGTGATGATGAGGAGTATAAAAAAAACATTGCAAGAGCGGAATTATTAACTAAAAATAGTAATTATATTTGCAACTCATGTAATGATGGGTTTTCAAAATGGAGTGCAGTTTGCAATTCATGTGGAGCCTACGATTCTCTTGATTGGAACAACTAATGTTATTATGAAAGAAAAACTAATTAAAATTATTGAACAAGCCTTTAGCAACATATCGCAAGTTAATTCTAGTACTCAAGGTGAAATTAGGGAGGCGGTAAATGAGGTATCAAAACTACTTGATTCTGGACAATTGCGTATATGTGAGCAGGTAATCAAGGATGGAGCTCAGTGTTGGCAAGTTAATCAGTGGCTTAAGAAAGCAGTTTTACTTTCTTTTCGTCTTAATGATAATTTTCTTAGTAAACAAAAATCAGAGTTGGGTAATTCACTTTCTTTTTATGATAAGGTTGCTTTAAAATTTAATGATTGGAATGAAGATAGATTTCGTCAGGCGGGATTTCGATCTTTACCGGGGGCCATTGTAAGATACTCGGCTTTTATTGCAAAAAATGTAGTATTGATGCCCTCTTTTGTTAATGTTGGTGCCTATGTTGATGAAGGATCGATGATTGATAGTTGGGCAACGGTTGGTTCTTGTGCGCAAATTGGTAAAAATTGTCATATTTCTGGTGGTGTTGGTATAGGTGGTGTTTTAGAGCCACTTCAAGCTAATCCAGTTATTATTGAAGATAATTGTTTTATCGGAGCAAGAAGCGAGATTGCTGAAGGGGTGATCGTTGAGAAAGGATCGGTAATTTCTATGGGCGTTTACATTGGAGCCTCAACAAAGATAATCGATCGGTCTACTGGCGAGGTTTTTTATGGTAGAGTTCCAGCTTATTCAGTGGTTGTTCCGGG
>CAMASZ010000164.1 GCA_945861125.1 Rickettsia typhi
CGCCAATAAAATCAGATTGCGGTAGTTGTAATTTTATTTCATTAATAATTTTACTACCAAGCAAGTCTCCAGAAGCTTCACCAGCAATAATAAAAAATTTTTTTATCATGTTAAATTATTTTTGATTTTGAAATAAATTACGATTAGAATATTTATTGATTTTTTATAAAACTTATATCATTTAATATTTATGACAAGAAAAATAGCCGTTGCTGGTGCAACAGGAAATGTTGGACGTGAAATTCTCAACTTATTAGTAGAAAGAAATTTTCCCGCTGATGAAGTAGTCGCCTTAGCTTCACCAAATTCAGTTGGTAAAAAAGTTTCATATGGCAATAAACAAATAATAGTCAAATCACTTGCAGATTATGACTTTAAAGACACTAAAATTGCTTTATTTTCACCGGGTGGTAAAGTGTCAGCAATTCATGCTCCAAGAGCTGGTAAAGCTGGTTGTATAGTAATTGATAATACTTCTCATTTTCGCATGGAAAAAGATATACCACTTATTGTTCCAGAAGTTAACCCATATGATATTAAAGATTATAAAAATCATAATATTATTGCCAATCCCAACTGTTCAACAATTCAAATGGTGGTTGTGCTAAAACCTCTACATGATCATGCAAAAATTAAAAGAATTGTGGTATCAACATATCAAGCAGTATCAGGTGCTGGCAAAGAAGCTATGGATGAACTATATAATTCAACTAAAAAAATCTATCAAAATGAAGTGAATGCTCCACAGAAATTTAGCAAAAGAATAGCTTTCAATGTTATTCCACAAATTGATAGTTTCATGGATGATGGCGTAACAAAAGAAGAGTGGAAAATGAAAGTTGAAACAAAAAAAATTCTCGATCCAAATATTGAAGTAGAAGCAACTTGCGTTCGCGTTCCAGTTTTTAATGCTCACTCAGAGGCCGTTAATATTGAGTTTGAAAACCCAATTTCGCCAGAAAAAGCCAGATCTCTACTTGAAAATTCTAAAGGAATTATTGTTTTAGATAGACCAAAAGAAATGATTTTCGCTACCCCAATAGATGTATCATCAAAAGATCCAGTTTATGTTTCTAGAATAAGAAAAGATGAATCTATTAAAAATGGATTATCCATGTGGATAGTAGCTGATAATCTAAAAAAGGGTGCAGCTTTAAATGCAGTTCAAATAGCTGAAATTTTGGTTGAGAAATACGGTCTATAACAGATTATATAGGATCATCAAATATTTTTAGGTTTTATTAACAATATTACCTATAATCTGACCATTACTAATCATTCTAAAAGAAATTGGAGTAGGAGATTCACTTGGTATTCTGGCCATATTTTCTTCATTTACTATATCGCATAAAATATCTAAAGAGTCTCCACCATCAAAACATAAACAAATCATATAGGCTTTTTTATCAAGATTTTTTACAGTTCTTCGATTAATAACCATAATTTTATCTTTTTTACGAGACAAGGCAAAAAGTTTATTAAGTAATTTAATGTAGAGATTTATTGATGAATCAGAATGAGGAGGAATTGAACCATCAATTAAAAACTGATCTTCAACATTAATAAGATAGTCAAAAATTAATTCAGCAATTTTAGCATTTTCTTCTTCTATTCTTTTAAAATCTTTAAAAAACTTATCTCTTACAAAGCTTTCAAAATCATTTGCCGAAAAGACTTCTGGTTTGTTTGATGGCGAACTATCTCTATTAAAGGATGATAAATTTTTATTAATGCTCATTTTATTACAAAAAGTTTTTTAATAATTTCTCTATTTCTGAAAACAATTTACCATTAGAACTTATTCTTTTAATAACAAAGTTATATACTCTAGGAATTAATTCCAAATAATAATTTTTTTTATCACGAATTGATAGCCTAGAAAATATTCCAAGAATTTTTATATTTCTTTGTAATGATAAAATTTGATAATCTAACTCAAATTGCTGTTTTTCATAACCACTTTGTTTTAAAAAATAATCATACAAATCACAACGATTTTTTTCATCAACGTCTCGCCTTGCGTCTTCTAAAAGCGAAACTAAATCATATGCTTTTGAACCAATTAAAGCATCTTGAAAATCAAGCAATCCAACCGATTGATAATTCAACTTATTATTGATAAGCATTAGATTATCTGCATGAAAATCTCGTAAAACAGTAACATTTTTTGTTTTATCTAATCTATCGAACAGATCAAACCATAAATGTCTATAATCTGATTTTTGTTGATTTGAAATAGTTTTATCTTTCAATGGTAAATACCAATCAATAAATAACAACACTTCACGAAACAATGTAGCATTATTGTATAAAGAAATTTCTGGATTAATTTGCTTTTTATGCAATAAGATTAAAAGATCGCAAGCATTTTTATATAAATCAAATTCTAACGAATTATCATTTTTTAAAATTTTACTATAGGTTTTTTCTCCAAAGTCTTCTAGCAGTATAAAACCGTTTTTTTCATCAACTGAAAATATTTTTGGAGCAGAAAAATTATTTTCGATTAAATATTGATCAACTTTGATAAATGGCTTTATTTCTTCATGCGAAGGTGGTGCAAACATTAATATGTAAGAATTCTGATCTTTAGTAACTCGATAATATGATCTAAAAGAAGCATCACCTGCAATTTTAGTTATTTTATAATGAGTTAAGTTATTATGATTTAGAAAACTTTCAGCAATCTTGTAATTTAAGTCTATCATTTAAAAATCTAATTTAGAATAATGTTCAGGCGGATTTATATTAAGAATTCTATCTTTTAAAATATCATTAAAAATTTTATGAGATTTAATCAAACTGTACCATTCTTTACTAGGCGCATAATGATTCCAATTAATATCACCAAAATAATCCAAAACCGAAATATGACACGCCGCCGAAAAATCTGCAACCGATATCTCCTCTCCACCAAGATATTTTCTGCTTTCTAATATATATTCTATATAGCTTAAATGAATATTTAAATTGCGTCGAGCAACTCTTAAAACTTCAGAATTTGGAGGAGGAGAAGATGGAAGAAAGCGATTAAAATATCTTTCATTAAGAATGTATTTACTTACTTCATTATAAAATTTATCATCAAACCAAGATTGTAATCTTCTATTTTCAGCTTTTTTTATTAATGAGTTTCCTAGAAAATTTTTACTATCATGATGTTTTTCTTCAATATACTCAATTATAACATCGCTATTTACAAT
>CAMASZ010000165.1 GCA_945861125.1 Rickettsia typhi
AAAGGAACAATTGTTCGAGAAATTGACGCCCTAGATGGAATAATGGCTAAAGCAATTGATATGGCTGGAATTCATTTTCGAATTCTAAATAGTTCTAAAGGTCCAGCTGTTCATTCACCAAGAGCCCAAGCTGATAGAAAATTATATAAACTGGCTATCAACCAAATTATTAAAAATTATGATAATTTGGATGTCTTGTTTGAATCAGTTGAAAATTTAATTATTAAAAATAATAAAATCATTGGTGTTGAAACATCTAACAATTGTAGCTATTACTGCAAATCTGTAGTATTAACTACAGGAACTTTTTTAAGAGGCGTAATTCATATTGGTGAAAAAAAAATTTCAGCTGGCAGAATTAATGAAAAACCTTCATTTGGAATATCAAAAACTTTAGAAAATTATAATTTTTCTCTAGCTCGCTTAAAAACAGGAACACCTCCTCGCATCAATAAAAACTCTATCAACTTTACTGATTTAGAAAAACAATATAGTGACAATCCACCTCAACCCTTTTCTTATTTAAACAATAAAATCGATACTCCACAAACAATCTGCTACATTACTTATACCAATAAAAAAACTCATCAAATAATAAAAGATAATTTACAAAAATCAGCGATGTATGGCGGTTATATTAGTGGAACTGGCCCTAGATATTGCCCATCAATTGAAGATAAAATTCACCGTTTTTATGAAAAAGAACGTCATCAAAT
This sequence comes from Rickettsia typhi, assembly GCA_945861125.1. Classification (GTDB taxonomy): domain Bacteria; phylum Pseudomonadota; class Alphaproteobacteria; order Rickettsiales; family UBA1997; genus CAILUF01. Next base: position 717 of record CAMASZ010000165.1, read on the forward strand.
TTTTCTTGAACCAGAAGGTTTAGATAGTGATCTAATATATCCAAATGGTATCTCTACATCTTTACCAATTGAAATTCAAACTGAGTTTTTAAAAACTATTGACGGCCTAGAAAATGCAATTATAACTCAAGCTGGCTATGCTATTGAATATGATTTTGTTGATCCTAGAGAATTACTACCAACTCTTCAAACTAAAAAAATTAGCGGTTTATTCTTAGCTGGACAGATAAACGGCACCACTGGTTATGAAGAAGCGGGTGGTCAAGGAATTGTTGCCGGAATAAATGCTGCTCATTTTTGTAATCAATCTTATCAAGAATTTATTTTAGATAGATCAACTAGCTATATTGGGGTTATGATCGACGATTTAACAACTCTTGGCACTAATGAACCATATCGCATGCTCACTTCAAGAGCTGAATATCGTCTCAATTTAAGAGCAGATAATGCAGATTTTCGTCTTACAGAAATGGGAATAAAATTTAATATAATTAGTAATCTTCGAAAAAAAACTTTCATAACAAAAAAACAAAAAATAAACTCTGCTATAGAACTTTTACAACAGTTAAAAATTTCTCCAAAAAAACTTATAGAAAATAATATTTCAATTAATCAAGACGGAATTATAAGAAATGCTTATCAACTTCTGTCTTTTCAAAATATAAATTTTGAAAATATTGAAAAAATTTGGCATAAAGAAATATCGTTAATTGAAAATGATATAAGAAAACAAATTAAAATAAATGCCACATATGTCTCTTATTTAAAAAGGCAAGAAGATGACATAAAAATTTTTAAGGAAGAGGAAAATATGAAAATTCCTCTTAATATTAACTATAATTTAATAAAAACTTTATCAAACGAAGTTAGAGAAAAATTGAATAAACATCGCCCAGTCAATATTTCTGCGGCATCAAAAATTCAAGGAATAACTCCGGCTTCAATAATTGCCATAATTATTTTTATAAAAAAACAAAAAAAGAAAAATGAAAAAAAATCCTAATCTATTTCTATTCATTATTTTAGTACAAATGATTAATATTAATTTTACCGTTGCATCAACTCTTAGCAACTCTTCTAATGATGAAATAATTAACGAAATTGAAAGAAGTCTTATATTTAACAAAGAATCAAGAGAGCAAATTGATTTTTATAAAAAAAATAGAAAAGCTAAACAAGATGCCTTTGTGATTGATCGCTCAATTAAAAGTGAAGAAAAAGAAAAAAATAAAGATAAAAAAAATACTGGGTCTGAAATACAAATATCAGTAGATGAGTCTAAGGCAGAAAACTATGAAGTTAGAGAAAAAGAAAAGTTAGCTTATAATGCAGTTCTAATTGGTCAGTATGAAGTTGCAATACAATTATACAAATCAATTTTATCAACAGAGCCAAATAATTTATACGCCAAACAATCACTTGCATCGGTTTATCATAAGATTGGTCAACTAAAACAAGCAAAAAATTTATACTATAAAATCCTTAAAGATAGACCGGATAATCAACAAGAAATATCACAAAATCTTTTATCTATTATGATAGAAGAATCACCGCATGACGCACTATATATATTATCTAGACTATCTTCGCAAAATCCTGATTCAGCCTTCATACTTGCCCAAGCTGGAATTGTTAATGAAAGATTAAAAAATTATGATGAAGCTATAAATTTATTTGAAAAAGCATCAAATATTGAATCAAACAATATCAATTATCTTTATAATTTAGGAACTTTATACGATAAAACCAAACAATATGAAAAGGCAATTGATGTTTATTCAAGTGTTTTAAAAATCAGCAACGACTCTTCTAATAAAGATATTTCATTTGATCTAATCAAAAAAAGAATTGAAGAACTAAATCAATTTATAAATTAAAATAATGGAAGCAAATCTAGAAAAAATTCTTAATGAAGCCAGCAATAAAAACTGTTCAGATATTCATTTAACCGTTAATTCCCCTGTTATTATTAGATTAGATGGTGATTTAATTGCACTTTCAAACTACCCTACTCTCAATGAGCAAATGATTAATGACATGTTATTTTCAATAATGAATCCAGCTCAAAAAGAATTTTACTTAAAAAATAAAGAAATAGATTTTTCTACTGAATTAAAAGATAAAATTAGATTTCGAGTAAATGCATTCTACACAGTAAATGGTCCCGCTTCAGTATTTAGAATTATTCCAGGAAAAGTCAAGCCAATTGCAGCATTAAATGTTCCAACAGTTATTCAAGATTTAGCAAAAATTAATAAAGGAATGATTCTTGTGGTTGGACCTACCGGTAGCGGAAAATCAACAACTTTGGCAAGTATGATTGATTATCTAAACATAAATTATAATAAACATATTATTACAATAGAAGATCCAATTGAATTCATTCATCAAAGTAAAAAATCCTTGGTTAATCAAAGAGAAGTTGGCGCAAGTACTTTAAGTTTTAAAAATGCCCTA
>CAMASZ010000166.1 GCA_945861125.1 Rickettsia typhi
GACACGATTTTTGAGATAAAAATCTTTAAAAAATGAAGCTGTATATCCATACAGCTGAGGCTTTTTGAAGATTTTTTTACCAAAAATATGAAGTTAGAATTTGAATATCCTATTGAATATTTAAAGATGAGATTTGGTATAAATTATTAATTAAATTTGGAGGTTTTATGGCCAAAGCTTATTCTTTAGATTTAAGGCAGAGGGTTTTTGATTTGCTTAAAAAAGGTGAATCCAAATTATCAATTGCCAGAACTTTAAATGTGGCGACAAAGACTATATTGAAGTGGCAGAAACGTTATGAAAAGACTGGTTCTATGGAAAAAATAACTCCAACAGTAACTAGACCAAGAAAAGTGAATTACAAAGAAGCTCAGATATTTATTGAAAAAAATCCTGATAAAACTCTTAAAGAAATTGGTGTTGCCATTGGTACAAAAGATGCTCTTTATGTTATCAAAAAGCTCGGTATCACATATAATACCAATTATCATTTTAAATTATAATAAAGATTTTTAAAGAAGATGTTTATAAAATTCTTCATTATAATTTAAAATGATAATTGGTATTATATCTTCCGCCATACAGTCCAGACTTTAATCCAATAGAACAAAAATGGGGACATGTAAAAAACCAAGTAAAGAGAACCAGAGATAAATTTGAGAATTTTACTGAATGTTTGGAGAGTGTTTTAATAGGAGTATAGATTTATGTTTTGGTATATACCTATACAACATGAGGCCCATACAAAAAAGCTTTTTAAATTTTCTAGCAAAAATTTTAAAGAAGATGTTTATAAAATTCTTTAGTATAATTTAAAATGGGAAATAGTATAAGTATGCAACAAATTAATAATTACATAATAAATCTATTGAGGAAAAATTCAAATTTTAAGTTTATAAAAATATAGCGAAGTAATTAAAAATGTTTAAAAATTTTGATTTAAAAGAAAAACAATTTGAACACTTGAACATGGGTAATAAGCCAAATCACCAAACCAAAATTGTTGTGGCGATGTCTGGTGGCGTTGATTCTTCTGTTGTTGCATGCTTGTTGCATAGTTTAAAATATCAAGTAATTGGAATTACATTACAACTTTACGATCAAGGTGATATTCTAAAAAAGAAAAATGCATGTTGCGCTGGAGCTGATATTTATGATGCTAAAAAAGTTGCTGAAAAATTTGGCTTTCCTCATTATGTTCTCAATTATCAAAACATTTTTAAAGACTCGGTAATTGATGATTTTGCTGATTCTTATTTGCGCGGTGAAACGCCAATACCATGTGTTAAGTGTAATCAAACTGTTAAATTCAAAGACTTATTAAAAGTAGCTAAAGATCTCGGTGCTGAAGCTATGGCTACAGGACATTATGTGCAAAGAAAAGTTAGTTCCAATCATAAAGCTATTCTATGTAAAGCTTTTGATGAAAGTAAAGATCAAAGCTATTTTTTGTTTGCAACAACAATTGATCAGCTTAATTTTTTAAGATTCCCGCTTGGTGGATTTAGTAAAGAATATACTCGTAAATTAGCTACGGAGTTTGGTCTTGAAATTGCTAATAAACCAGATTCTCAAGATATTTGCTTTGTTCCAAATGGTGATTATGCCTCAGTAATTAAAAAATATCGTCCAGATGCTTTTAAAGTTGGCGAAATAATTCATATTGAAAGCAATAAAATTTTAGGAAAGCATCAGGGAATAATTAATTTTACTCTTGGACAGAGGAGGGGGCTTGGGGTTTCTCATTCTCAACCTCTTTACGTTGTTAAAATTGATCCAATAACTAATCAAGTTTTTGTTGGTGAAGAACATTATTTAGATAAGCAAGTTTTTTTTATTCAAAATTGTAATTGGCTAATTGATAAAAAAGAATTAGCGCAAAAGTTTGAAGCTTCGGTTCGAGTAAGATCAAATAGTAATGAGTACCCAGCTCTAGTAGAAATTTTAGAAAATAATCGTGCTAAAATTATTATGAAATCACTTACACGAGCAATTACTCCTGGTCAAGCAGGAGTGGTATATCTTGATGAGCAAGTTTTGGGGGGAGGTTGGATTGAGAAGGTTGAGGATAATCAATAATACCATTTTCCATTTTAAAATAAACATTCTTCACAAAATTTTATTTTAAAATTGCAACGGTATAATGTTTTTGACTATTGTTTTATTTAGTTCTTTAATTTCAGCAATACCCAATTCTTTCAAATTAAACTGACCAAAAGAAACCCGAATTAGGCGATTAACTTTCAATCCTAGATGTTCCATAATTTTGCGGATCTCGCGATTTTTTCCTTCTGATAATGAAATTGTTAACCATGAATTGGATTCTTTTTCTTGATCAATTTCAACTTTTATTGATCGATATTTTATGCCATCAATAGTGATACCTTTTGCTAAGGCGCGTAATCTTTCGTGATTTAATTTACCAAAAACCCGTGCACGATATTTACGAACCCATTTATTTTTTGGAAGCTCAATATACCTTGCTACCTCGCCACTTGTAGTTAAGATTAGTAATCCTTCAGTATTAAAATCAAGTCTACCAACGCTAATTAATCTTGGTAAATTTTTTGGAATTAAATCAAAAATAGTTTTTCTACCTTCTGGATCTTTACTAGAACATATATATCCAGCTGGTTTATGAAATAAAAAAACTCTAATTGGCTGTTTTTGATTTATTAATTTTCCATCTATTTTTACCGATTCGTCAATAATGAATGTTGCTGGAGAGTCAATTATTTTTCCATTTACTTGAACTCTACCTTCGATTATTAAGTCTTCTGCTTCGCGTCTCGAACAATATCCTGATTGAGCAATTAATTTTGCTATTCTAATCCCTTTTAGTTGATTTTTATTATCAATTTTAATCATTAATTTTCTCTTTTGAATTTTTGTAAGAAATTGCACTATCAATTAATGCTTTAAAAATATTATTATCACTCGAATCAGAATTATATTCAGGATGCCATTCAACTCCTACGCAGAAAGGATGAAACTCATCTTCAATTGCTTCTATAACTCCATCTTTTGCTTTTGCGCTGACAATTAGATTTTTTCCAAGATCTTTTACCGCTTGATGATGAGACGAGTTTGTTGTCATTATTTCTTTTTTTACTATTTCAAAAAGTTTGGTGTTTTTATTCAAAAAGATATCGTGATAG
>CAMASZ010000167.1 GCA_945861125.1 Rickettsia typhi
AAGACCATACTATAAAAAACAGAATTTATAGAACTTTGCCACAATTAGAGAAGGTTGTTTGTAAATTTATTAGTGGTTTGAGTTCGGAAATTATTAAGAGTGTTTGCGGGGTTAGTTATGTTGTATTATAGATGGATTTTGGTATTAGAATTTGAATATCCTATTAAATATTTAAAAATGGGATTTGGTATTAGAATTTGAATATCCTATTAAATATTTAAATATGGGATTTGGTATTATAACATTTTGTTTAGAAAAAAGCTCTACAGCAAGCTAGAAGAGCTACAAATTGATGTTGATGAATGGCTAAGAAAATATAATTACGAAAGACCACATTCTGGAAAATATTGCTATGGAAAAACTCCATATCAAACTTTTTTGGAAAGTAAATATACCAAAAAATAAATCTGTACTCTTAATTAAAACAACCTAAAATGAATGTTTAGAGAATGTTTTAATAGGAGTATAGATTTATGTTTTAGTATATATCGCTAACGAAAAAACTATTGACGAAAATAGTAAAAATAACGATAGTGAAAAAGAAATTTCTGATAGTTTAAATTGTTAGAATTTTGACTGTCTGAAAATGCAGAGTGTCAGATTAAATTTAAACTATTACATTTGATTATTACTTATTGCATAAACTCACTGCCATTTATCATCACACTTTTAATTCTTGCTGTTAAATCATCTCCTACAATTAGTATAACTTCAACTTTATCCTCTCTTTTTGGTTCTTTTGTATTTTCGTTAATGAAATATTTTTCTACACCATATTCGATAAATCCAAAATTACCTGTATATTTTCCCTTTATCACAACTTGATCATCTCTTACCAAAGGTCTTTCCAAAGAAACATAATCAGGAACATACCACGATCCATCTTTTTTAAGAACCGCATAAATTTCGTTGCCAGAAGCTTCTTTAATATTTCGACTCTTGCCTTTAAAACGCCATAAATCATTGAACTCATATCTTAAAGTTAGATAGTTTCCACTTAAATAATCTCTGGGATCAACTGGCACAGTTTTTACCATAATTGTTTTTGATTCTGGATTATATAGTTTGTTGTGTTCTAGGCAATACCAACCAATAAAAAATAAAACCTGAATTATTACTACTAGAAGGAGTAATTTATTTTTGCGTGACATGATTTTTAAAAAGATTATTAATTAAGCGTTTGCGATATTTTTCTCCAACAAAAGCAATTGCTATAAGTATTATACCAAAAATTATAAACATTGATCCTGTAAATAGCATGGTGCCCACTAAATCCAAAAATCTAGCGATCAAACCAATCATTACAAACCATATTCCAACACTAATCAGTTCTCTACTTCTTTCAATTTCACCTTTATAAATCATAACTACACTACTCCAAAACCAAACTACCCAGTATAAAATCGAGACAAGTATTTTTTGATCTAAGTAAGCAAATAAAGGAATTATAGTTAAAACCAAGATTATAATTTCTGGTAATTGAATCAGGTCAAAAAGTTTTGTCTTGGCAAAAAATTCTTTAGTAAGATTGGTTGCCAAACAAATCAGATTGAAAGCAATTATGGCAATTGTGATTGGATGTAAATTTATACCATACGAATTTTTTAAAAAAACTTCATGAGTGAATCCCATTACTAAAGTCATTAATCCCAAAGAAATGTATCCTATCAATCTTGCATAATTAAAAGAATCACTTAAGCAATTAAAAGTTTTTGGCAATAAAATCATACTACTAAAAATTGCTGTAATAAAAGTAACTTGACTTTGCCAATTAGTATAAAAATTTATATTAGCATTGATGTTAACCCACAAATAGAAACCAAATATAGACATAACTCCAATCCATCCATCACGTAGCAAAAGAGCCATTGGTAAAATCATAAAAAACCACATCAAATAAGCTTCACCATTTTTACTACTTAAGTGATATATTTGCGCTACTAATCCAATACCAGCAAGAACATAGCCAGAAGCTATAAAATAGATAATTCGTGAAATTTTTGGATAATTTTCACTGAGCAGATAAGCTGAAATATGGAATCCAACAAGAATTAAAATGTAAGTAGTGATTTTTATAAAATTTGAAATCTGATGCCAATTGTGAGAAACTATTAGGATTAGTCCTAGGATAATAGCAATTCCACCAAAAAGACCTATAAAATTTAGAAGAGATATTATAGGTTTGCGCTCATAATTTTCTGCAAATATTTGTAGTTTTTGTTTTAAATCTTGATTTATAACTCCTTGAGAAAGAGCATTATCCAGAAAGTTGTTAATTTTTTTTGTAAATGACATAGATTTTATAAATAATATTTATTTTGTAGTTATTTTAAATAGTTTTGTCACAAATACAAAAATATTTTATACCATTTACATCATAAAATGATAAATTAAGAGAAATATTTTTGTGATAAAAATCTTTAAAAAACGAAATCGTATACCTATATAGCTGAGGCTCGTGTTACTTGCTTTAGTGCGACTGAATAAAAAGTTTTTAAAGATTTTTATCACAAAAATATTTTGTTATAATTTGATTTAAAGATGGGATTTGGTATAAGATTAGGTAAAACTAAAAATCGCTTTTAAGCCTTTGTTTCAAAGGCTTTATCAGACATCTAAAAATTTTATCGGAAGTAAAAATGGCGGGAGTGACGGGACTTGAACCCGCGACCTCTTGCGTGACAGGCAAGCGCTCTAACCAACTGAGCTACACCCCCCAAAGGGGAAGGAAAATTATGGTAGAAATTATTGCAAATTTTGTTTTGAAAAAATTTCTAATGGTTTTATTTAAATGACTTAAGGATAGATGGTGGGTGATGACAGGCTCGAACTGCCGACCCTCTCCTTGTAAGGGAGATGCTCTACCAACTGAGCTAATCACCCTAAAAAAGCAAAAACCCTTACATAAATAATATGTAAGGGATTTACTTTAAAAAATTTACTTAACTGAATCTTTAAGAGTTTTTCCAGCAGAGAATTTAACTCTTTTAGAAGCTTTAATTTGAATCTCTTTTCCAGTTTGAGGATTGCGACCTTTTCTAGCTGAAGTTTTTACAACTTTAAAAGTTCCAAAACCAATTAATGTTACTTGCTCACCTTTTTTAAGTGATTTAGT
>CAMASZ010000168.1 GCA_945861125.1 Rickettsia typhi
CCTCTAAGCAAGCTTAACAAACCAATTATAAACTCAAAAAGAATCCCACTTAAAGATTTTTTTATTAAAAATCCAACATGCTTTTTAACCAGATTCTTCCTTGATTTTCAAACTTATATTTTAATGACTTTTACAGTTATTTATGGTTCGCAAATAGGATTTTCTAATGAAAAAGCTGGTCTTTTAATAACTGCTTACATGGCAAGTGGATTTTTTGATACTATTGTTGGATTTATGTTAAAAAAAATCAGTCCTTATAAACTTATTAATATTGGTTTTCTTGGCTGTTTATATTGCTTCATAGCTATATTAATTTATAATAAATCCTATTTTATTTTACTACTAACCTACTTTTGCTTTGGCATTTTTATTGCCTGCATATATGTTTCTGTTTTTAAAATTATGAATGAAGATTATAATACAGAGGAACTGGTTTCTGCTTCAGCAACTTTTCAATTAATTGGTACTATAGGATCAGTTATAGGAAGCTTATTTGGAGGTTTAGTAATTCATATCATAGGATCACAGGGTTTTCCTATTGCAATTATTTTTTCTTGCATTTTTTATATCACATACTTAGTAATTTATGAAAAAAGAATTTCGCCAAAAAATTAGATTAGGAGTTAATATTGATCATGTAGCAACAATTAGAAACGCTCGTGGTGGCATTCATCCTAACCCAGTTGATTCGGCTATAATTGCCCAAAATTCTGGAGCCGATGGAATTACTATTCATTTAAGAGAAGATCGTCGTCATATTCGTGATAATGATTTAAAAAGATTAAAAAAGGAAATTTCATTGCCAATTAATTTAGAGATGGCTCCAACAAGCGAAATGCTAAAAATAGCATTAAAAACTAAGCCAAATGCAGTTTGCATCGTACCAGAAAAAAGACAAGAAATTACAACGGAAGGAGGTTTAAACGTTATAAAATATCAAAAAATTTTGAAAGATATTATCAGCAAAATTCATCATAAAAAAATTTTGGTTTCAATATTTGTTGATGCAGATAAAAAGCAAATTGAATGCGCTAAAAAAATTGGTGCCAACATAGTTGAAATCCATACTGGTAAATTTTGTCACAAAAAAGGTAACGCCAAAAAATTAGAATTTATAAAAATTCAAGAATGTGCTAAATATGCCGAAGAAATTGGTTTAGAATGTCACGCTGGACATGGTTTAGATTATGAAACAGCATCAGAAATTTCTAAAATAAAGCAAATTAAAGAACTGAATATTGGTCATTTTATAATTGGAGAATCTATATTAGAAGGGCTACCATCGGTTATAAGGAAAATGCAAAAAGTAATCTAAAAAATGTTAGATATAGAATCAGATTAAATAATATTGTTTACATTATAAATTTAATCATTTAAAAATAACATAATTAACTAGGATTTTATTTTTTTAAAACTTTTAAATATCAGATTTGGTATAGAAATGCTTTTATTTTTTTAATTGTTAAAAAAATTTAAATATTTTTGAATCTATAGCTTTCTTGGATAAAAAACCATCACATTACTCAATAGGAAAATTTTTAAAAATTCAACTTTATTAAATCTATGAGACAAGATAATGGATATCTTCAAGGACAAATTCGCGAATCTATTTTAAAAATTTGTGTTTTAATTATAAAAGATAAATTACAAAATAGTGGTATAGAGCCAACTACTAAAGAAGAATTTATAGATGACGGACAGTATTTATTTATCTTGGAACTCTTAAAAGATCAAGATAAAATAAGACAATTCGCTTCAGATGTAGTAGATAATTGCAGAGATGAATCTTTCAGAAGCTTGATTTCTGAAAACTTTGAAATTTCTGATGACTACTCCATAAATAAGAAAGAATTAGAAAAAATCTTATCTAATATCAGAACTCGTTATGTATTAACCTTTGTTGATAAAGAGCTTGAAAGATTAAGAAGATCTGTCAGTCCAGGCGATGCAAAGTTGAGTTATGATTCTCTAAGAGAGGAAATTATACAAAAAAATAAAAAAATAATAAACGAAGAAAAAGTATCTAAAATTTTGTCAGAACAAAGGGAAGATAAAAAAATTACATTAACGATAAAAACATTTCTAACACTAATCAAACAATATTGTGACGATACTTTTGTTATTAAAAATAGTGAAATAAAAGATCCAAAAGATCCACTAAGATTGAGATCATATAGAGAAATCGGAGGATTGATTGATAGGAGTAGCGACAGTCTTGAATGGCTTGGAAATAAGGCGATTTTAAAAAACAAAGAATTGACATCAAATCTTATAGATTTTATATATGCAACATGTTATCAAGGAGATATTAGAAATCTCAAAACATTAAGTCAAAAACTTGGTGATGAAAATCTCAGTTACATTCTCTCTTCAATTCCTGAACAAAAATCTGAAGATCATTATGAGATAACAATTAAAGGAATCATGGATATGATTGCAAAAAGAGCTAGTGGAAAGAGTAGTGATAATTCTAAGTGGATTCAATTAAGTGAAAAATTTACAAAACTTATTGCATCAGAAAATTTATCTGCACCACCTGCCTTATCCTCAGAAAATAATGATGCTCCAGCAAGTTTTTCAGTCGCTGAGAATAAACCAGATTTAAAAATATCACCACCTACTAATTCACCTTCAGAAATTGAAAGTGCTCCAGCTAGTCGTTCAATCAGTATTCGCGAAATATTGAAAATTATTGGAGAAAAGTGTTTAATACAATAAATTGCCGATCTTATACCATTTCCATCATAAAATGATAAATTAAGAGAAATATTTTTGTGATAATTTGATTTAAAGAGCAGTTTGATTACAATCATTCACCAGTTATAACAGTGCATGCATAACCATAAATACCAAATAAGTTAAAATGCTCGGTACTTGCTGAAGATACTTTTTTAATTTGACCGTCTTTTTTAGCAGAGTCAATTGAAGCGTTACCAGTTACAATCAAACTCAATATTCTATAAGAACAAGATTTTCCAATTTTGAAGGCCTTAACATTATTGTCAATAAAAATAGGATCAATAGTATCGGTAATTAACAATCCTACCCCAGCTTTATTATTATTGGCCGAACAAGAAAAAAGTAAAAAAGAACATA
>CAMASZ010000169.1 GCA_945861125.1 Rickettsia typhi
GGTAAAAAAATCTTCAAAAAGCCTCAGCTGTATGGATATACAGCTTCATTTTTTAAAGATTTTTATCACAAAAATCGTGTCGTTGCCCTAGGGCACGACTGGCAAAAATATTTTGTTATAATTTGATTTAAAGATGGGATTTGGTATAAGGAGCTTTCTGTAGATTATTGGCAAATATTAGAGTTTTATGAAGAAAGATGAGAATTGTTGTAATTTCTATAAATCTGGGAAATTTTTCGAACGATGAATCATCTGATATTTTCCGCCACTCTGTTCCTCATAAACCTCAAAAAAGTCAGATAAATAATCAGAAACTTTGAATATTATTTTTGGATTGTTTTCTTCTAGTTTTGTTTTGTACAAATCCCATAATATGTATTTTTGATGACCATTTTCATAAGCTGGGTTTAGCTTTATTTCGTTATTAAATATAACCTCAATTACGGTTAATTTCCAGCTATCGTTTTGTTGTTTATTGTTTTGTTTTTGAGCGATTGCGGTAAGAGAGGTTATATTTGAAAACTCCGAACCCAAGATATCGTCAGTATTTTCATTTAATAGATATAAATTAAAAGCAATTGTTAATGGAGAATTTTTAATCTTCCATAAAAAATTGGTTTGTAAATTTTCTATAGTATTTGGAGCTATTTTGTGCCTTAAAAAGAAGGCTTCAATTTTTTTAATCAGATCGGGAAAATTTTTAAAATCTTTGTGCCAATCAGATTGATAATTTTTTTCATCTACAGCTATAGCAGACCATTTTTCTTCATTAATACCATATTTAATGTTTGCTATATCGTTGGATTTTTGCCATTTTATGACATAATTGCGATTAATTATCTTATTTTCTGAGAAGAATTTGCTTTGATTACCAATGACTTTGCCAAGATTTTTTTTATTACTCTCGATAAGATAGTTTTTGAATAAAAATTCTTCTAATTCTTGTTTTGATGTATTTGAAGTTTTTGCTTTTGATAAATTTTTAAGATCAACATCTTCTTTTAATTGCTTAGAGGCAAATTCAATTGCTAAAGAATTTGATTTTATAGCAATTGATACTATTTTTTTATCAGCTTTAATTTTTGGTGTTGCATATTCAAGTAGTAATCCATTATCTTCAAAAGCAATTTGGGCATATTCTGTAATGTCTTTTATTCTATCTGAAGCATATTTATAGTTTTTAGAGTCAATTTGGATCATTTTTTTCATGAACAATTTATTATCCAAAAGATTCCAGCTTGCATATTGTAGGGCATCTCGATTTATATATGTAGCATTTTCCATAAAAAATGGATTACTTCTAAGCTCAGGCGCAACGTATTTTAATATTTCTGGAGTTATTTTTAATAGTCTTTTAACAAAATTTTCATCTTCTTGAAGGGATTCAGATGCATTTTGAAATTGAGAGTAATCAATCATGATAACCTTCATGATTAAGTTTCTATCATTTTTAAAACATTCGGGCAGTTGTTTTATAACATCTTTATTTTTTTTACTAACTTCTTCAAGAATTTTGTTATAGTAAAGTGAAGTATCGCTACATTCAATTTCTGAAGCTTTAGTTTTATTACTATAAAATGTTAAAGTGAATAAAAATATTAACTTTAGGCATAGAGTGGAATTAATTAAGCTGCTATTTTTGAATTTAGTTGATCCCATCTGAAATTATTTTATTTTTTAATATCAATTACTTTAACCTTTCATTGATGAAATATCTTCTATTTCAATATTTTTGCGATTGTTAAAATAAACAACTAAAATAGCAAGACCAATCGCAGCTTCGGCACCAGCTACGGTAAGAATAAAAATGGCAAATATTTGTCCAACAAGATCTTGTAAAAACGATGAAAAAGCAACGAAATTTATATTAACTGCAAGAAGCATAATTTCAATTGACATTAAAAGAGAAATTATATTCTTGCGGTTTAAGAAAATACCGCTCATTCCAATGCAAAATAAAATCGTTGATAAAATTATAAAATGATTTTGATCTAAGATTGTGTTCATATTTAAATGTCAATTCCAGTGTTGTTTTTTACCTTAACTATTTCTAAAGAATTTGATTTTGTTCTTAGAACTTGGTTTGAAATTATTTGTTTTTTTACAAAGCGATTATCTTCTTTTAATGTTAAAACTATAGCTCCTATCATTGCAACAAATAATATTGCTCCACATAGCTGGAATGGTAAAATAAAATCTGTATAAAGAACACTACCTATTGCGTATGTGTTGGTGATATCGGTTTTTATTGGATGTAAAACTTTTGGGTCATAGTTTTGTATTTTAGATAGTGTTAATGTCATTATTACCTCAAATAAAAAAATTCCACTAATCATCATTAATAATGGTCTCTTGCGATTAATTTCTTGAGATATTTTTATATCAATATTTAACATCATTACAACGAATAGGAATAAGACTGCAATAGCTCCAACATAAACTATTATTAGTAACATTGCTATGAATTCAGCACCAAGTATTAAAAATAATCCAGCTGCATTAAAAAAAGCCAAAATTAAAAACATTACTGCATAGACCATGTTACGAGTAGAGACAACAACAAGGCTAGATGAAACTAGTACAAAAGAAAAAATATAAAAAAGATAAATAGTGAAGTTCATTTTATAAATTTAAAATATTTATTATACTTAAGACTTTTAGTATTGAATTTTTGCTATTTTTTTACAATTCAGCTTAAGTTAGGATTATTTAAAGGTTTATACTCATTACTTAAGAAGTTAGATATATCAAGGTTCCGAGATATATATAGTTCTATAAGTCTAAATTTTTTAATATAGTGTTTATCTATATTCAACATCTGATTCAATATTTTTTTGTAATGCATATTCATATCTTTCGCCGTTAGCTAAAAGTTTTTCTTTATTATAATAAAGCTCTTCTCTTGTTTCTGTAGAAAATTCAAAGTTAGGGCTTTCAACTATAGCGTCAACTGGGCAAGCTTCTTGGCAAAGTCCGCAATAGATACATTTTAACATATCAATGTCATATT
>CAMASZ010000170.1 GCA_945861125.1 Rickettsia typhi
TCTTTAAGTTTCAAGGATGCCTCAAATGCAGTTACTTGCGAAATCCCTCTTCCAATGTAAAGTACATTATTTTTTGTTGATAAGTAATTAGCAATTTTTTTTATAGAATTTATTGATTCACTGCTAAGAATTAAATTTATTTTTGATACCGATTCTGAAATTTCTAATAATAATTTAGATTTTTCTTCATATGATATTTTATTTTTTAATGAAGCAAGATGAATTGCAAAAATCATTAAATTAACAACTTGCGCTATATAGGCTTTAGTAGATGCTACTCCAATTTCAGGGCCCGCTATTGTTCTAATAACTGAATCAGATAATTGAGCCATTGTGCTGTGTGGAGCATTTACTAGGCAAAGAGTTTTTTGTTTATTTTCTTTGGAATATTTTAAAGCAGCTAGAGTATCAGCGGTTTCTCCTGATTGAGAAATGAAAATCATTAAATTATCATTTTTAAATAAAAAATCACGATAACGAAATTCTGAAGAAATATCAACTTCAACCTCAACTTTTGCTATTTTTTCGATAATGTATTTTGCAATTAAGCCTGAATAATATGAAGTTCCACAGGCAACTATAGTTATTTTATTTATAGTTTTTAAATCAAAATTAAAATTTGGTAAATGGATTGAATAGTCTGAAAAATTAACGTAGGTTTGAAGTATCTCTTCAATAACTCTTGGTTGTTCATATATTTCTTTTAGCATAAAATGATCATAACCTTCTTTCGATATATTAACATTTTCAGAATCCATTATTTTTATTTTTTTATTAATGATTTGTTTATTATCGTTATAGACAATTACCTTATCTCTGTAAACAAATGCAAACTCATTATCTTCTAAAGTAATAATTTTATTAGTATAGCTTGAAATTGCATAATAGTCGGAGGCAATAAAATTATTGTTTTCTCCGATTCCTATAACTAAAGGTGAACCTTTTTTAGTTGCAATTATAAAGTCATTGTGATCTTTGAGAATTATAGCCAGTGCATATGTTCCTTTAATTTGCAAGGAAAGATCGGCAATTGATTTTATAATATCATCATTATTATTAATTATATTTTGTTCTAATAAATATGGAATAACTTCAGTATCGGTCTGACTTAAAAAGTTAACCCCCTCACCTTCTAATTTATCTTTAATTTCTTGAAAATTTTCAATAATGCCATTATGAACTAAGCATACTTTTTTTGAACAATGGGGATGTGCATTTTCTTTATTAGCAATACCGTGAGTTGCCCATCTGGTATGACCTATAACAATATCAGAATCAATCTCGTATTTATTCAATTCAGATTCTAAATTTAAAATTTTACCCTCTTTTTTTATTAGTAAGAAATCTTTATTTTGTATAGTTCCCATCCCTGCGGAGTCATAGCCACGATATTCAAGTTTTTTTAAGCCATTTATTATAAAACTTTTTATATTTTTATTGCCAATAGCTCCAACAATTCCACACATTTTAATTTTTAATTAATGTTAAAAATAAAAAAATTTCTTCTTAAAAAAAACTTTTATTTATAGTATTTTTAAGTGAAAATTTATAAACTAATTTTGTTTATACTTTTTGAAAAAAATATTACAACTTATATCAAAACTCTTAAATAAAATCGAAATTTGATTTCATTTGCTTATTTTCTTAAGTATTAATCTGCAAGATCTTCTTTTGTCGCCAATTTCAAAAAAATAGCAGGTAAGAGCTTTGTATAAAAATATAAAACGAAGGCAAATAAAGTAAATTGTAATCTTTTGTAATTAAATGCTAGTTAAATGCAAAAAATCTTATTTTTATTAATAATTTTTTTTATAACAACTTTTATATGCCACGCAGAAACAATTGGTAATAAAGATAAAATAAAAAGAATAGAATTTATTGAAGATAAAAATATTGAAATTTCCTTGTCAAATAAAAGTGAATTCAGAATTTTTTCACTTAAAAATCCACCTAGGATGGTTATTGATATTGATTCTACAGATTATAATAAAAATCTTAAAATAAATTTACCTTATTACATTAAAAAAATTAGAACCAATTTGGATCAAGATTTTCTAAGAATAGTTTTTGATTTGAATAATGAAATTAAAATTGAAAATAGTTTTTATGATGACAGTTCAAATAAAATTATTGCTCAATTTCAAATAATTGAAGAAGATGATTTTATTACCAAAAAAGCTAATGAATTTAAAGAGGATTTTAAAATTCAAACCACTAAAGTAAAAAAAGATGACGGAACCAATGTTTATTTAGTTAAAAAGATTAAAAAAATTCCGATTATTGTTATAGATGCTGGCCACGGAGGTAAAGATCCAGGAGCAATTGGAAGCTTCGCAAGAACTAAAGAAAAGAATATCACCTTATCTTATGCAAAAGAATTATCAAAACAACTAGCAAACACTAAAAAATATAAAGTCTATTTAACTCGTGATAAAGATTTTTTTGTACCTCTAAAAATTAGAGTTGAGAAGTCTAGACACAAAAAAGCTGATCTTTTTATATCAATTCATGCCAACTCTTCTAACAATAATAAAACCTCTGGTTTTTCAATTTATACATTATCTGAAAAATCTTCTGATAAACAAGCCGAAATGATAGCTCAAAAAGAAAATCAAGCCGATATAATTAATGGTATAAACTTTTCAGGAGCGAGTTCTGATATAATGAAAACCTTGATCGATTTATCTCAAAGAGATTCAAATAATTCTTCAGCAACATTTGCCAATATTTTGGTTGATGAAATTAAAAATGCTGAAATAAAAATTTTGCAAAATAGTCACAGATTTGCGGGATTCGTTGTTTTAACTGCTCCGGATATGGCTTCAGTTTTAATAGAGTTAGGGTACTTATCAAACAAAAAAGAAGAAGAATTATTAAATAGTGTTAGATATAAGCGTAAAATTTCTCAAACTATTGTTAAAGCAGTTGATCAATATTTTACATATCGTAATTTATAAACACCAATTTATGATAATAAAATTATACTAAAAATTACTTGTTGAGCTTAA